>NZ_JADDYG010000569.1:16089-34637 GCF_015163535.1 Vibrio sp. OPT46
GATAGGGCAACAGTTCTTCCTTCATCCAACTTAGCCACTGTTCTGTTTTGCCTGCTCTGATTCTATATTGGCGTAATTCTGTGATCTTCAAAGTGATTCCTTAATTGTTAAGTCAAATGTCTGTTTACGCTTATCGTTTTTCAAAGTCAAT
This sequence comes from Vibrio sp. OPT46, assembly GCF_015163535.1. Lineage (NCBI taxonomy): Bacteria > Pseudomonadati > Pseudomonadota > Gammaproteobacteria > Vibrionales > Vibrionaceae > Vibrio > Vibrio sp. OPT46. Next base: position 16,241 of record NZ_JADDYG010000569.1, read on the forward strand.
CAAGTAGCTGTACATCATGTTAGAAACCAGGTTCTCGGATAGTACTGTTGATGTTTGTTCCATAAACATGCCATCTATTAGCTTACCGAGAATTGGCTCAATATTGTGGTGTGATTTTTGCATTTTAGCTGTCAGTGTCGGGTCTTTTTGACCTTTGTTTGCCGCCAGTATTGCTGTCTGTCAGCGATACGCTCAGAGCCACGAGAACGAGAGTTTCTAAATGAGTGTGAATTTGTCCCATGTATCTGCGACTACCAAGACGCCAGTTTCTGATGTGTCCGCTAAAGCGTCCGCAGAGAGCACTGAAAGCAAGGGATTTTTAGAAACGTTAACCGATGCGTTTGCTGGTAAACAAAAGCCCGAAAAAGTAGCAACAGAATCGACAGTGGTTGAAGAAAAAGAAAGAGCGGATGTAGGCAGTACTTCTTCTGCTAACGTCTCGGACGAATTGTTGGCGCAAGAAAGCCAAGAATCCGTCAGTGACGGGACCCATGATTTTGATGAAATATCAGCAAACAAACCGAATGCAACCTTAAGTGAAGAAGTAAGTTTACAAAAGGCGAGTAACAGCACACCTTTGGAGAATGATGTTGAAGCTATTGAAAAAGTGAAATCAACATCAATTGATACGAGTAACCCATCAAATACAGTGGACGTAAAAAGCACGATGGGCGAAGGACAACAGCTTCTTGGTCGAATTGAACAAGCGAATCAAACCCTGAATGCGAGTAATGCATCCATCGATAGTGGCAAAGTTTTGCCTCAGAGCGCGAATTTAGTGCATTCGTTCCACGAGCAAGCAACCGTTTCGACACACCTTGATGAGCTTGCTTTGAATGAAACGCCATCAGTTCATTCGCTTGAACAAGCACAGATGATCCCAGGACAAGACTTAGAGCCAATTTTAGATAAGAATGGTCAACCTATCGATGTCGACAAACTTTCGCCTGAGTTTGCTGCTTGGCAAGAGCTAGCGAAACAAGCCAGCCATCCGACGGCTAAGAGCGCAGTCAGTGGTGAAGTAGCTAATGATCTGTCGCCGTTGTTAACAGACGTTGATGGTTCCAACATCGACGCGCTTCCACGAGTATCCTTGGATGAACTTGAAGTTATAGATACTAAGTTGGCGCAAGGAAAACCACTGACTCAGCAAGAAGCTCAGATCATTGAAGGGTTGAAACAAGGAAGGATCACGGCGGATATTCCTGATCAAGACCTTGCCCAATTTGTTGCGCTCCCTAATGACATTAAACAGATTCTCGCAGAGCAACAAGTACAACATAATTTAACTCGCCAGGCTGGACCTATGGCAGTGTCTCAGCAAATCCAGCATACAGCGGCTCAAGTACCCCAGCCACAAACTGCTCATAGTGGAGAAAAAGTCGCATTATCTCCAACGCCTGATACGTTGATAGCCGCGCAAGTGCCGACGTCGCTTCAAGGTGTGAAAGACGGAGAGATTAGCCAGAAAGTAATGAACGCAGCATTGGCGACTGGTGCGCTAAAGGCGACTGCGGATAAACAAGATAAGCCGGACCTCCAACATGGCTTCGCTGGACAGCTTCAGGCTATGGCAGGTCAGCAAGGAATTAATGTGCAGCAACAAGCGCGTATTGATGCTGCACAACAAGCTCAGCTTCCGTTGCAACTAACTAAAGAGCTAGCCAACGAGCAAGTTGCGGAAAAAGTGCAAATGATGATGTCGAAGAATCTGAAAAATCTCGATATTCGTCTTGATCCACCAGAGTTAGGTCGTATGCAAATTCGTATGACCATGAATAACGACGTTGCCAATGTACATTTTACAGTGAACAACCCGCAAGCTCGTGACATTATTGAACAGACGCTCCCTCGTTTGAGAGAAATGCTAGCGCAACAAGGTATGCAGCTGGCTGATTCTTCCGTCCAGCAACAAAACAGCGGGCAACAGCAAGGTAGGTATACTGCTGAACAACATGGTCAAAGCGCGCAAAGTGGCGGTTTTTCTGGACAGTCCGAAGAGGGTTTTGAATCTGATGTCAATCTGGATTTGAATGTCGCTTCAAAGCGTGATGGAATTAGTTTTTACGCATAAAAGGCCGTTTAACGGCAATGGCATACGGTTACCAAGCAACTCACTAAAACGTCTTGGTAACTCAAAAGAACAATAAGAGACAAGAATGGCAGAAGAACAGTTACAAGGGGCCGATGCGCCGAAAGGAAAAAGCAAGTTACTTATCATCATCATCGCTGTTGTAGTATTACTACTTGGTGGCGGGGCAGCGGCATTTTTTCTAATGGGCTCTGATGAACCTGCTCAGGCTGAATCGTCTCAACAGGCTCAAGTGAAGGCATCGAATGCTGCGCCCATCGCGTATGTGAATCTTCCTCAGGCATTTGTATTTAACGTTACTGGGGATAGCCGCGATAGGCTGGTTCAAATTAAAGCGCAGTTAATGGTTCGCGGTGCAGAAAATGAAGAGTTGGCGCGGTATCATTCGCCACTGATTGAAAGCTCTATGCTATCAACGTTTGCTTCCGCGACGGTTGATCAATTGCGCTCTCCTACAGGACGAGTGGAATTGCGCGATCGTGCTTCCGAAGATATCAAAGCAGCGCTGAATGCTGCGGTCGGTAAGCCAGTGATTGAAAAAGTACTGTTTACAGATTTTGTTATTCAATAGGTAAAACGTGACCGATCTATTAAGCCAAGACGAAATTGATGCGCTATTGCATGGGGTTGACGATGTTGATGACGTCGATGAACCGATAGAAAACGACACTGAGGGTGCCGTCAATTTTGATTTCTCGTCGCAAGACAGAATCGTACGTGGTCGAATGCCGACGCTCGAACTTATCAACGAGCGCTTTGCACGGCACATGCGTATTAGTCTGTTTAATATGCTGCGTAAAACGGCAGAGGTGTCGATCAATGGCGTGCAGATGATGAAGTTTGGTGAATACCAGAACACATTGTACGTGCCAACCAGTTTGAACATGGTGCGTTTTCGTCCGTTAAAAGGCACTGCGTTGATCACCATGGAGGCTCGTTTAGTCTTTATTCTGGTAGAAAACTTCTTTGGCGGTGATGGTCGATTCCACGCCAAAATCGAAGGCCGCGAATTTACCCCAACGGAACGCCGCATCATTCAGTTGTTACTGAAAATTGTATTTGAAGATTATAAAGAAGCGTGGTCGCCAGTGATGGGGGTAGAGTTCGAATATCTCGACTCTGAAGTAAACCCAAGCATGGCAAACATTGTCAGCCCGACAGAAGTGATTGTCGTGAGTTCATTCCATATAGAAGTTGACGGCGGTGGCGGCGATTTTCATGTCGTTATGCCTTACTCCATGGTTGAGCCTATCCGTGAACTATTGGATGCAGGTGTTCAGTCCGACAAGATGGAAACGGACGTTCGCTGGAGCTCAGCACTACGTGAAGAGATCATGGATTGTCCGGTTAACTTCCGCGTGAACTTGCTCGAAAAAGACATTTCTTTGCGTGATCTCATGGAGCTGCAACCGGGCGACATCATCCCGATTGAAATGCCAGAACATGCGACGATGTTTGTAGAAGACCTACCGACCTATCGCGTAAAAATGGGTCGTTCGGAAGACAAATTAGCGGTGCAAATTTCTGAGGAAATTGAGCGCCCACATGTCGTCAAAACAGATTTAGCTTTCTTAGGTAAAGACATCATGTCCGAGCTTGAGAATGAAGACGATATAGACCATTAAGATACCTTATTAAACAGACATGCTATGGCATGAGTAAGGCGTAACACAGGATAGAAAAATGGAACCAAGTGACGATCAAAAGCTAGCAGACGAATGGGCAGCCGCTCTTGGCGAAGACCCGTCTGCCCCTTCTGTAGACGTAGATGAAGTATTGGCTGCGCCACTGGAAGAGCTAAAAGACACTTCAAGCCCAATTAGCGAAGATGAGCGTCGTAAACTCGACACTATTATGGATATCCCGGTGACGATTTCGATGGAAGTCGGTCGTTCTCAAATTAGCATTCGGAACCTGTTGCAGCTTAACCAAGGTTCGGTTGTTGAGTTGGATCGTCTAGCCGGTGAGTCGCTCGACGTATTGGTTAACGGTACTTTGATTGCTCACGGCGAAGTCGTGGTCGTCAACGATAAGTTTGGTATCCGTTTGACGGATGTGATCAGCCAAACTGAACGAATTAAGAAGCTGCGTTAAGATGAGTCGTTCAATCAAAATGCGATTGAAGCAAATCACTGGAGCACTGAGCTTAATGCTAAGTGCTCCTTATGCATTTGCTGCCGCACCAAATAATCTGGATCTTGCGACGACACTTGGCTCGCTTGTGCTTGTAATCGGCGTGATTCTTTTGCTGGCTTGGTTGCTGAAACGTATGCAAGTGCCAGCGATGGGACAACAAAAGGGCTTGCGTATAGTGAGTCAGTTGCCAGTGGGTACAAAAGAAAGAATCGCAGTAGTTCAAGTGGGTGAAGAACAGTTTTTGGTTGGGATTACTAGCCAATCGATCCAAACTTTAGCCAAGTTAGATAAGCCACTGAAAGAGGAAGAGTTGGCGACCAATGCTTTTGCGACTCAATTTAGCCAGCTGATCAAAAAACATGACAAAGGGTAATCCAATTCGTTTGCTCCTGAGTACGTTGTTACTTTTTGTCGGCGTGCTGTTTTCTTCATTTACCTTTGCTGAAGCAGAGGAGTCAGCGCTGCCAGATAACTTAGCCGATGGAAGTGGTGTTACAGTTCAGGCTATGCAAAGTGATACTGGTGCTAGCCGTGCTATGTCCGTTTCTAGTGGCGGTGGTATTCCAGCATTCACCATGACCACGAACCCTGATGGCAGTGAAGACTACTCGGTTACACTACAAATTTTAGCGTTAATGACCATGCTTGGCTTCTTGCCTGCCATGGTGATTCTGATGACCTCGTTCACTCGAATTGTGGTGGTGATGTCGATATTGCGTCAGGCAATGGGTTTGCAACAAACGCCTTCTAATCAGGTTATTATTGGTATTGCGCTGTTTTTGACCTTTTTTGTTATGTCTCCTGTCCTGAACGAAATCAACGACAAAGCTGTTCAGCCTTATTTGAACGAGCAAGTTACGGCGCGAGAAGCGTTTGATGCTGCACAAGCGCCAATGAAAGCATTTATGCTTAAGCAGACCCGAATCAAAGATTTGGAGACGTTCGTAACCATGTCAGGAGAGCAAGTCGAGAATCCAGAAGATGTGTCGATGGCGGTGTTGATTCCGGCTTTTATCACCTCAGAGCTAAAAACTGCATTCCAAATTGGCTTTATGCTCTTCTTGCCGTTTTTGATTATTGACCTTGTAGTCGCTTCGGTACTGATGGCAATGGGTATGATGATGTTGTCACCAATGATTGTTTCGTTGCCGTTCAAGTTGATGTTGTTCGTATTGGTCGATGGTTGGAACTTGATACTCTCGACACTTGCGGGCAGCTTTGCCCTTTAGATAAGCGCAGATAGAGGATAAGACATGACACCAGAAATGTTTGTCGAGCTTTTCCGTGAAGCACTTTGGATGGTGCTTATCATGGTCTGCGCTATTATCATCCCAAGCTTGCTTATCGGCCTTGTAGTTGCGATTTTTCAAGCTGCGACATCCATCAACGAACAAACATTGAGCTTCTTACCGCGTTTGATTGTCACGCTTTTGGCCCTGATGCTGTTTGGGCATTGGATGACGCAAATGTTGATGGAATATTTCTATGGCTTGATTGAACGCTTACCTCAGGTGCTTTATTAGAGGCGCCTATGGAGTACCCCACTAGCGTTGTCTTAGATTGGATCGCAAACTACTTCTGGCCCTATGTTCGTATCTCATCCATGTTGATGGTGATGACAGTAACCGGGGCCCGATTTGTTTCGCCAAGAATCCGCCTTTACCTCGGTTTAGCCATCACTTTCGCTGTCATGCCAGCCATCCCCGCCGTACCTCAGGACATTGAGCTACTCTCGTTTCGTGGCTTCATGACCATTGCCGAGCAAATGATCATCGGCATAGCGATGGGTATGGTTACTCAATTTATGATTCAAACCTTTGTCCTACTTGGTCAAATATTGGGTATGCAATCAAGTTTGGGCTTTGCTTCTATGGTTGATCCCGCAAATGGTCAGAACACGCCATTGCTTGGCCAGTTATTCATGTTCTTAACGACAATGTTTTTCCTTGCCACCGATGGACACTTAAAAATGCTGCAATTGGTGGTGTTCAGTTTTAAAACTTTGCCGATTGGCTCCGGCTCGCTCAACGCGGTTGATTTCCGTGAAATGGCAGGCTGGCTTGGTATTATGTTCCAAACTGCATTGAGTATGTCTCTATCCGGCATTATTGCACTACTGACCATTAACTTGTCGTTTGGTGTAATGACCCGTGCCGCACCACAGCTGAATATCTTCTCGCTTGGTTTTGCTTTTGCTTTGATGGTGGGTCTATTACTTTGTTGGTACATACTGGCTGGTCTATACAGTCATTATGAAATGTTCTGGACAGTGGGTGAGGCGCAGATTTGTCGGCTCATTCGCTTGGAGTGCTAAGATTTGGCAGAATCAGACGGTCAGGAACGCACCGAAGAAGCCACGCCCCGACGGTTACAACAAGCCAGAGAAAAGGGGCAGGTCGCTCGATCTAAAGAGCTTGCATCAGCATCTGTGCTGATCGTTGGCGCCATTTCATTGATGTGGTTTGGCGAGGCGTTAGCACGTTCATTGTTTTCCATCATGAGCCGTTTATTTGATCTTCAACGAGAAGAGATTTTCGATACTGCAAAACTGTTTGATATCGCTTTGGGCGCGATGAGTGATTTGTTGTTCCCACTATTTTTGGTGTTAGCGACATTGTTTACCGCCGCCATGATTGGAGCAGCAGGTGTGGGAGGAATCAGTTTTTCTGCCCAAGCGGCCATGCCCAAGCTGTCGAAAATGAATCCACTTAGCGGCTTAAAGCGAATGGTTGGCATGCAAAGCTGGGTAGAGTTGATCAAATCAATCCTTAAAGTGGTTCTGGTCACTGGTGTCGCCATCTATTTGATCCAAGCATCGCAGGCCGATCTGATTCAATTGAGCATGGATGTGTATCCGCAAAACATCTTCCATGCTTTAGATATTTTGCTGAACTTTATTTTGCTGATCAGTTGCTCGCTATTGATTGTGGTTGCCATCGATATTCCATTTCAAATTTGGCAGCACGCCGATCAGTTAAAAATGACCAAGCAAGAAGTCAAAGACGAATACAAAGAGACTGAAGGTAAGCCGGAAGTGAAAGGCCGTATTCGTATGTTGCAAAGGGAAGCGGCTCAACGTCGAATGATGGCGGACGTTCCTCAAGCTGATGTTATTGTTACTAACCCAGAGCACTTCTCGGTAGCGCTTCGTTATAAACAGAAGACAGACCGTGCGCCAGTCGTGATCGCTAAAGGTACTGACCACATGGCGATGAAGATTCGAGAAGTCGCCCGCGAACATGACATTACGATTGTGCCCGCACCACCTTTGGCTCGTGCGTTGTACCACACGACAGAGCTCGAGCAAGAGATCCCCGATGGGTTATTTACTGCCGTCGCTCAGGTTTTGGCATTTGTATTCCAATTGAAGCAATACCGAAAACGAGGTGGACAGCGCCCGAAAATTCAAGATTATGATTTGCCAATCCCGCCCGAGCACCGTCATTGATACGAAAAGCGGTAAAGCCTTAAAAAAGCTCGTTTGATCAAAAGCTAAGCTCTATTTGAGTGTTTAGTCATTATTTTGGCGCTAATTATGGTACATAGATTGCTTAAAACGCTTTAATTATCAACCCTACCTAAACTTTTAGGCTAAAGCGGTCGCGTATTAATAGTAAGAGCTTACGTGACGCTTCAATCGATTGAGATCTCTCGCAGTATGAAGTTAAGCCTGCCGTTTGCAGATAAATTGCCACGAATCCCTCAACGTGAAATGCCAGCTATTGGTGCTCCGGTGATGGTTTTGGCCACCCTAGCGATGGTGGTACTGCCGATTCCAGCATTTTTGCTGGATATGTTCTTCACCTTTAACATCGCGCTGTCGATGGTGGTGTTGTTAGTGACCGTTTACACACGTCGCCCTTTGGACTTCGCTGCTTTTCCAACGGTATTGCTGATCGCCACGTTGCTCCGCTTGGCTTTGAACGTTGCCTCGACTCGTGTCGTCTTACTGCATGGTCATGAAGGCGGTAATGCGGCAGGTAACGTAATTGAGGCGTTCGGTAACGTCGTTATTGGTGGTAACTACGCGGTCGGCCTAGTGGTTTTCCTCATCTTAATGATCATCAACTTTATGGTGGTGACCAAAGGTGCGGGTCGTATCTCTGAGGTAAGTGCTCGCTTTACGCTTGATGCGTTGCCGGGTAAGCAAATGGCGATTGATGCCGACTTGAATGCCGGATTGATAGACCAAGAGCAGGCAAGAGTTCGTCGTTTTGAAGTGACCAAAGAAGCGGATTTCTATGGCTCGATGGATGGTGCCTCGAAGTTCGTAAAAGGTGACGCGATTGCCGGTATTTTGATTCTGTTTATCAACATCGTCGGCGGTCTGTCGATCGGTATGGCGCAGTATGGATTGGGTTTCGGTGAAGCGATTGAAATCTATACCTTACTGACAATCGGTGATGGTTTGGTCGCACAAATCCCATCGCTATTGCTGTCGATTGCAGCGGCAATGATGGTGACGCGCCAAAACACCGATGAAGACATGGGGGAACAACTGGTCTTCCAGATGTTCGACAACCCAAAAGCGCTGATGATTACTGCGGCTATTCTTGGTGTGATGGGCATCGTACCGGGCATGCCACACTTTGCGTTTTTGAGCCTGGCAGTCGCGGCCGGTGCAGCGGCATATTTCATCGACAAACGGCAGAAGCAGAAAGCGAAAGAGCCCGCTTTACCAGCAACAGCAGACGAAGGTACAGAACCTTCCTCACAGCGCGAACTGTCTTGGGATGACGTCCAGCCAGTCGATATTATTGGCTTGGAAGTCGGTTATCGCTTAATCCCTTTGGTGGACAGAGACCAAGGTGGGGAACTGCTAGAGCGCGTAAAAGGCGTGCGTAAAAAGTTATCGCAAGATTTTGGGTTCCTAATTCCAGCGGTTCATATTCGTGACAATCTTGAGCTGACCCCAAACAGTTACCGAATTACATTGATGGGGGTTGCGGTGGGCGAAGCAGAGATTCGTCCGGATCAAGAGCTAGCGATTAACCCAGGTCAGGTGTATGGCATGATTGATGGTGAGCCAACCATTGACCCTGCTTTTGGACTGGAAGCCGTATGGATCCGAGAAGATCAGCGTGAGCACGCGCAGGCTCTGGGTTATACGGTTGTTGATTCATCAACGGTATTAGCGACGCACCTAAGCCAGCTATTGACCAACAACGCATCACAGCTAATTGGCCATGAAGAAGTAGAGAATTTATTAGAAATGTTGGGACGCAGCGCGCCTAAGTTGGTCGAGAACTTTGTTCCTGACCAATTACCATTAGGTGTGGTGGTGAAAGTCCTACAAAACTTGTTAAACGAGGCCATTCCAATCCGCGATATTCGCACGATTGTTCAAACTTTGGCTGAGTACTCAAGTAAGAGTCAAGAAGCTGACATATTGACGGCAGCAGTTCGAATTAGTCTTAAACGTCTAATTGTTCAAGAAATCAATGGTATAGAGCCTGAGTTACCAGTGATCACCTTGATACCCGAACTGGAACAAATATTGCATCAAACTATGCAAGCATCAGGAGGCGAATCCGCGGGGATTGAACCGGGACTCGCTGAGCGATTGCAGTCTTCACTAAGCCAAGCGACACAGGAACAAGAACTGAAAGGCGAACCTGCCGTTCTGCTTACTTCCGGTGTATTACGCTCGACGTTGGCGAAATTTGTGAAGAACACAATACCTAATCTCCGGGTACTGTCTTACCAAGAAATCCCGGATGAAAAACAGATCAGAATTGTGCAAGCCGTGGGTAACTGATCTCACGCATCATTAATGGATTCATAGTTTGAAAATAAAGCGATTTTTTGCCAAAGACATGAGAACGGCGCTGCTCCAAGTGAAAGAGGACTTAGGCGCGGAAGCGGTGATCATGTCAAACAAGAAAGTGGCTGGTGGAGTAGCGATTGTTGCGGCGATAGATAGTGAATCTAATCCGTCTCAAGCAAGCGCAGCGTCACAGCAAAATCGCGGTGCTTCTCAATCGAATCGCTATAACGAACATCGTCAAATGTCATCGTCTTCTGCTGATCGTTACCAAGATCGTCATTTAGATGAAGATAAAATTAGCCTGAACAGTAATAACAGTAACAATGAAAAAACAGGCTCAATGACGCAGCGATTCGCTAATATGCTTAAGCAATATAGCGGTGGTGCAGCAGATGCTGACGATCACGTAGCAGAAAATGAAGATTCGCTCTCTGCTTTGCTGCAACGCCAAAATAAGCATCGCGACGGCTACAACCAAGAAAAGCCAGCGCCATATCAACCAGATTCACCTTTGGCGAAGCTAATCGCACAGGACAATCGATTTGAACGTCCGACGCCCAAGCTGGACCCGACGCGCTATGACCGACGTCGCCCAAGTGATGAGCGTGACGAATCGGCCGATGAGCTAGAAAGCATGCGCGAAGAGATGACGTCAATTCGTCGTCTGTTGGAGCACCAAGTTTCTGGCCTGATGTGGCAAGAAGTAGAACGCCGTGAGCCGCTAAGAGCAATGCTGATTAAGCGCTTAGAGCGAATGGGCGTTTCTCCGGAGTTAGCAGACCAGATGGCCTGTTATATCCCGGAAGATACAAAGCCAGCGCGAGCGTGGAAAGCGTTATTGTCGCTGGTGGCGGATCAAATCAATATTCCTAAACAGGACATTTTAAAACGTGGTGGCGTAGTCGCATTGTTGGGTCCGACGGGGGTTGGGAAAACAACAACCGTAGCGAAACTCGCAGCACGCGCAGCCATGGAATACGGTGCCGACAATGTGGCCCTTGTGACAACAGACACATATCGCATAGGTGCACATGAGCAACTCTCAATTTACGGAAGAATCATGGGTTGTCCCGTAAGAGTTGCTAAAGATTCTAACGAGTTAGCCGATGTTATATATCAGCTAAGAAACAGAAGACTGATTTTGGTCGATACGGCAGGGATGGGGCAACGAGATGTGAGGCTTTCCGAGCAGCTCGACACTCTAATGCAAGAGAGCGGAGAAGTGATCCACAGCTACCTTGTTTTGCCGGCTACCGCACAACGTCGTGTTCTACAAGAAACGCTGGATCACTTCCGACGTATACCACTTTCGGGTTGTATTATGACGAAGCTTGATGAGTCATTAAGCCTAGGCGAATTCATCAGTGTAGTGATTCAAAACGCAATGCCAGTAGCTTACATCGCTAATGGTCAGCGCGTACCAGAAGACATTGTGATAGCGCAACCAAAATATATGCTTGCGAAAGCAAATGAACTGTTAGAGAAGTCGACAGAGAACGAACCTCACTTTTGGAACAGTGACAGTGAAGGACTCTAAGGCGGCGGACTACTATGACTGAGAATATGATACACGATCAAGCAAGCGGCCTCCGTCGCTTAACACAACCATCGTTGACCAAAGTGATTGCTGTTACTGGCGGCAAAGGTGGTGTGGGGAAATCAAACGTAACACTGGGTCTGGCGATTTGTATGGCTCGCCAAGGCAAGAAGGTGATGGTTCTCGACGCTGATTTAGGTCTGGCCAATGTGGACGTGATGCTCGGAATTCGTGCAAAACGTAATCTAGGACATGTCTTAGCGGGTGAATGTGAGCTAAAAGATGCGATTGTCGAAGGGCCTTATGGTATAAAGATAATTCCTGCAACTTCTGGCACACAGAGCATGACAGAGCTTTCTCACGCTCAGCATGCCGGACTCATCCGAGCATTTGGTAGTCTTGAAGACGAAATGGATGTCCTGCTGATTGATACCGCTGCTGGTATCTCTGACATGGTAATCAGTTTTTCGCGAGCAGCTCAAGATGTGGTTGTAGTTGTGTGTGATGAACCGACGTCAATCACAGATGCCTATGCATTAATCAAGCTGTTGAGTAAAGAACACCAAGTTCAACGCTTTAAAGTTGTAGCAAATATGGTCAGAAGCTACCGTGAAGGGCGAGAATTGTTTGCAAAGTTGACACTAGTCACAGAGCGATTCTTGAATGTTAGCCTTGAACTCGTAGCATGTATTCCATTAGATGATAAAGTACGACAGGCTGTAAAAAGACAAAAAATTGTCGTTGATGCGTTCCCACGCTCGCCTGCCGCTTTAGCTATCAGCTCACTAGCAAACAAAGCGTTGACGTGGCCACTACCGAAAACACCAAGTGGACACTTGGAATTTTTTGTGGAAAGGTTGCTAAATCGTACCGAATTCGCAGAGGACCCTTTTGGTGAATAAAGCGATAACCTATGACCAACATGGCAAATTTAATAGCCAGCAGGCGTTCATTGAACGTTATTCAGTGTTGGTTAAGCGCATTGCTCACCACCTACTAGGCCGTTTACCGCCGAGTGTTCAGGTAGAGGATTTAATTCAGGCCGGCATGATCGGTCTTATCGAAGCTCAGCAGAATTATGATGGTTCTAAAGGTGCGAGCTTTGAAACTTATGCAGGTATCCGTATTCGTGGCGCAATGTTAGATGACATGCGTAAAGGCGATTGGGTACCGCGTTCTGTTCATAAAAATAATCGAGAGATTAACCAAGCGATTGCGGAGCTGGAAGGCGAATTAAATCGAGATCCTACTGATTCTGAAGTAGCCACGCATCTCGGTATGACACTGGATCAATATCATAGTGCTCTTACCGATATCAACTGCTCAAAATTAGTCGGTATTGAAGATTTAGGCGTTTCTGATGATGTGATTTCACCGGCGGATGAAACCGATGACAGCAACCCATTCAAAGGGGTAGTTGATGAATCATTTCGAAAAGCACTGGTTGAATCAATAAAACAGCTTCCAGAGCGTGAAGCTTTGGTTCTTTCGCTTTATTATGATGAAGAACTCAATTTGAAAGAAATTGGCGATGTGTTAGGCGTAAGCGAATCTCGCGTAAGTCAAATACTGAGTCAAGCGATGCAACGTTTACGTACCAAGCTCAGTGCGTGGACACAAAATGACTAAAAACACTGATTTTACGATTCAGTGGAGGCAATTTTGAATAAAAACATGAAGATCCTTATTGTTGATGATTTCTCAACAATGCGCCGTATTGTTAAAAACCTGCTTCGTGACTTGGGTTTCAATAACACTCAAGAAGCGGACGATGGTTTAACCGCATTACCAATGCTGAAAAAAGGTGACTTCGATTTTGTTGTAACTGACTGGAACATGCCAGGTATGCAAGGCATCGATTTGCTTAAACACATCCGCGCGGATGCAGAACTTAAGCATCTGCCAGTTCTAATGATCACGGCTGAAGCGAAGCGTGAGCAGATCATTGAAGCTGCTCAAGCAGGTGTAAACGGCTACATTGTTAAGCCATTTACTGCTGCAACATTAAAAGAAAAATTAGATAAAATTTTCGAGCGTTTATAACTCTCTCTTTCTCTTTGTTATTCGAGTCATTCATACCAATTATTAAATACCTATTAAATGACTCGTTTAGCGTTTTCAAAGTGATAAGAAGAACTAAACGTAAAAGGGTCTATTCAGAATGATCTCACTAGAGCAGGCGAAGTCACTCGTTCAAATGCTAGAAAACGGGGAACAAGACCAAGCCAATATGCTTGTTGCCTCGATCTACGAAGGTGCCGATAACCCAATGCTGCAAGAAATTGGAGCGTTAACTCGAGACCTTCACGAATCACTCAAGCAGTTCAGTCTCGATCAGCGCATGACCGAAATTGCGAAAGACGAAATCCCTAACGCTAGGGATCGTCTCAATTATGTGATCGAGAAGACAGAGCTTGCAGCCAACAAAACAATGGATGCGGTCGACTGCTGCCTTCCTATCGCTGACAACCTGCATGATTGCCTTCTAAAAGTTCGTCCTCAATGGAATGAACTCATGCACGGGCGCATAGAATTAAGCGAATTTAAAGCACTGTGTCACCGAATCGACGGGCTATTAGTGCAAGTCGAAGGTGACAGCACTGAATTGCGCGGCCAATTGACCGAAATTCTCATGGCGCAAGACTTCCAAGACCTAACTGGCCAAATCATTCGCCGCGTAATTACGTTGGTTAATGAAGTTGAAGGCCGCTTAGTGGAAATCCTAACCGTATTCTCTGGAAATAAACTTGAAGAACACATTCAAGTTTTGTCAGAACCGGCAGATAAAAAGAATACACAAACAAGCGAAGCCGAAGGCCCGATTCTTCATCCAGAACTGAGAGAAGATGCGGTTTCATCGCAGGACGAAGTCGATGACTTGTTGTCCAGTCTTGGATTTTAAAGGTAACGTATGAGCTACGATTTAGACGAAGATATTCTTCAGGACTTTCTCATTGAGGCTGGGGAAATTCTCGAGCTGCTTTCTGAGCAGTTGGTTGAATTGGAAAATAACCCAGAAGACAAAGACTTACTTAATGCTATTTTCCGCGGGTTTCATACCGTAAAAGGCGGTGCCGGCTTCCTTTCATTGGCAGAGCTAGTCGATACTTGTCATGGTGCGGAGAACGTGTTCGACGTTTTACGAAACGGTCAACGCACGGTAACGCAAAACTTAATGGATACGATGCTAAAAGCCTTGGATACGGTTAATACCCAGTTCCAGGCTGTTCAAGATCGTGAGCCGTTAGAAGCTGCGGACCCTGAGCTTCTTGAAGAACTTCATCGTCTATGCAAACCTGAGTCAGAAGATGAAGTAGCGGCAACCGTAGTTGAAGAACCAGTGGCTACTCCAGAGCCTATTATTCCCGAGCCTATCATCGAAGAACCTGCTGCGCCGTCAGCACCATCAAGTGTCGGCTCTGTTGATGAAATTACCCAAGACGAATTCGAAAAGCTACTGGATGAGCTTCATGGTAAAGGTTCAGCGCCAGGCAACTCAATGTCTGCGACACCTACAACGCCATCTGAACCGCCTCAATCGAGTGCACCATCAGTTGAAAGTGGTGATATCACTGATGATGAGTTTGAACGCTTACTCGATGAACTGCACGGTGTAGGAAAAAGCCCTTCTACGGCAGAGGCTGCTGCATCTGTACCAGTAGAGCCACCTAAAGCGGCAGAGCCTTCCGCTCCAGTGTCATCTTCATCAAATCAAGACAGTGACTTAATGACGGACGAAGAGTTCGAAAAGTTACTCGATGAGCTACATGGTTCAGGTAAAGGTCCAACGCTAGAAGAATTGGATATGGCAACGAAGCCAGCTTCAGCAAACGTAGAGCAAAGCCCTGCGAAACCTGAGCCTGTTGCTAAGCCAACACCCGTTCAAGCAGCGCCAGCACCAAAGCCAGAATCTAAACCAGTCGCGGTAAAAGAAGAAGCCAAAGCACCAGCGGTTAAAAAACCTCAGGCTGAAGCAACCGTTCGTGTTGATACCTCGACGCTTGATACCATCATGAACATGGTGGGTGAGCTCGTATTGGTTCGAAACCGCCTATTAAGCCTTGGTTTGAATAGCGACAACGAAGAGATGTCCAAAGCGGTCGCTAACCTTGATGTGGTAACTGCGGATCTACAAGGCGCGGTAATGAAAACGCGTATGCAGCCAATTAAGAAAGTGTTTGGCCGTTTCCCACGCGTTGTCCGTGACTTGGCTCGTAACCTAAATAAAGACATCGTGCTAGAAATGCGCGGTGAAGAAACCGATCTCGATAAAAACCTTGTAGAAGCATTGGCCGATCCGTTGATTCACTTGGTGCGTAACTCGGTTGATCACGGTATTGAAATGCCAGACGCACGCGCGAAGGCCGGCAAATCACGTACAGGTAAAGTGATTTTGTCAGCATCGCAAGAAGGGGACCATATTGAACTATCCATCGTAGATGATGGTGGCGGTATGGACCCGAACAAACTGCGTGGCATCGCGGTGAAGCGTGGCATGATGGATGAAGATGCGGCGGCACGTTTAACAGATAAAGAGTGCTTCAACCTTATCTTCGCACCTGGTTTCTCAAGTAAAGATAAAATTTCTGACATCTCTGGTCGTGGTGTGGGTATGGACGTGGTTAAGACGGCGATCAATACCTTAAACGGTTCAATCGATATCGATTCTGAGCTAGGCAAGGGCACTAAGATTACGATCAAAGTACCACTAACGTTAGCGATTTTACCGACTCTGATGGTTGGTGTTGGCGGTCATCCGTTTGCTCTACCACTGGCTTCGGTGAGTGAAATTTTCCACTTAGATCTTAGCCGTACAAACGTGGTAGATGGTCAGCTGACGATCATTGTACGTGAGAAATCTATCCCGCTATTTTACTTACAAAACTGGTTAGCATCCAAATCGCAAAACGTCCAAGAGCGTACTGGTCACGGTCACGTGGTGATTGTACAGATTGGTAACCAACGCGTTGGTTTTGTTGTGGATACGCTTATTGGTCAAGAAGAAGTGGTTATTAAGCCACTCGATAATCTATTACAGGGCACTCCAGGTATGGCTGGTGCGACAATTACTAGCGATGGCCATATTGCATTAATTCTAGATGTGCCTGATTTACTTAAGCGATATGCTGCGGCTTCACGCCTTTAAGCAAAGCTGACGTTATTAAAAGGAATAAGATGGCGATTAAAGTACTAGTCGTTGATGATTCGAGTTTTTTCCGACGTCGCGTGAGCGAAATCATCAACTCAGAATCGCGCCTAGAAGTGATTGACGTTGCGGTAAATGGTAGAGAGGCGGTTGAGAAAGCCAAATCTCTCAAACCTGACGTCATCACGATGGATATTGAAATGCCAGTGATGGATGGCATTACAGCTGTACGTGAAATAATGGCCGCTGCTCCAACGCCAATTCTAATGTTTTCGTCCCTGACCCACGACGGGGCGAAAGCTACGCTTGATGCGCTAGATGCGGGCGCATTGGACTTCTTACCGAAAAAGTTTGAGGACATTGCGCGTAACCGTGAAGAAGCGGTGTCATTACTTCAACAGCGTGTGATTCAGATTGCCTCGAAGCGCGCTTTCATGCGTCGACCTATCGCTCGCCCAACAGCGAGTACCAGCACGACTACTCGATCATTAGGTTCAAGAACGGCTTCACCTGTGACTCCAACACCAACTCGACCTGCTGCGACAAAGTACCGTGCTTCTGGTAAGAAGTATCAACTGACGGCAATTGGCACATCAACAGGTGGCCCCGTTGCTCTACAAAAAATTCTGACGCGCTTGCCGATGAACTATCCGCATCCGATTGTATTGATTCAACACATGCCAGCAACGTTTACTGCTGCGTTTGCCAGTCGTTTGAACACCTTGTGTAAGATTCAAGTGAAAGAAGCACAAGATGGCGATGTGTTACAGCCCGGTGTGGCATACCTTGCACCAGGTGGGAAACAAATGATGGTGGATGGACGAGCGGGCGCTGCTCGTCTTCGCATTATTGATGGCGGCGACCGCATGAACTACAAACCATGTGTGGATGTGACTTTTGGTTCTGCCGCAAAAGTATATGGCGACAAAGTGCTCTCTTTAGTGTTGACAGGCATGGGTGCAGACGGTCGTGAGGGCGCTCGCATGTTGAAGTCTGCAGGCTCAACTATTTGGGCACAAGATGAAGAAAGTTGTGTTGTTTATGGCATGCCCCAAGCGGTTGCTAAAGCAGGCATTTCTTCAGAAGATTTACCGCTTGACCGCATCGCTGAACGCATGTTGGTGGAAGTTGGCCTAGCTTAGGATTCATCATGATTGTTTGGAGTGTAGCTAACCAGAAAGGAGGCGTGGGTAAAACCACCTCAACAGTGACATTGGCGGGCTTATTGAGCCAGAAAGGCCATCGAGTATTGATGGTTGATACTGATCCTCACGCCTCACTGACTACTTATCTCGGTTATGATCCTGATGCAGTAACTTCGAGCCTATTTGATTTATTCCAGTTGAAGACGTTTTCTCGTGAGACGGTTAAACCGTTGATTTTAGAAACAGAGCTGGAAGGAATGGATATCATTCCCGCGCATATGTCCCTTGCCACGCTTGATCGCGTAATGGGTAATCGCAGTGGTATGGGATTAATATTAAAACGGGCGCTGCAAACTGTCTCACAAGACTATGACTATGTGTTGATTGATTGTCCGCCAATCCTTGGCGTGATGATGGTGAACGCGTTGGCAGCCAGTGACCGAATTTTGATTCCTGTTCAAACAGAGTTTTTGGCGATGAAAGGTCTAGAGCGCATGATGCGTACGCTAACCATTATGCAAAAATCTCGCCCGGGCGGTTTCAAAGTGACTATCGTCCCAACCATGTACGATAA
>NZ_JADDYG010000569.1:34739-35035 GCF_015163535.1 Vibrio sp. OPT46
AGCACTTGCCAGCTTCGCATTTTGCATCTGGTAGCCGTGGTGTGTTTGCCTATAAACAGCTACTGATTTACCTGGAGAGGTTGGCGTTCGATGAGCAGTAATGATGTGCTGTCCAGTGAACAAGCACTTGATGACTACTTTAATGCATTACTGGATGATGAAACTGAAATAACGACTCTTGAGGAAGACCTTGACCTGTTGGCTCAAGAGGTATCATCTGCAGAGCCAGAGCCAGAGCCAGAGCCAGAGCCAGAGCCAGAGCCAGAGCCAGAGCCAGAGCCAGAGCCAGAGCCAGA
>NZ_JADDYG010000569.1:35174-45456 GCF_015163535.1 Vibrio sp. OPT46
TGTTCAAAGGCTATTAAGTCAGCTTGAAGCAAGCAACCCAGTGGCTGAGTTGGATATTGATAGTATTCTTGAACAAAATACGATTGATATTGCAGCAGAGATAAAAGCGGCTGAGCCTGAGGTACAAACCTTTAGTGAGGTGCCTGAGCTTCAGGGTGTTGAGGAAATACAGGACTGGGTGATTGATGAGCCAGTTTTTGAAGAAGCTCAACCAGAGGTGGATGAACCTCACGCAGTGATCGAACAAAGTATCAATATAGAATCGAACGTCGATACTGAACTCGAAACACAAGCAGATTCCGATATACCAACGGCCTGGGAGAGTACGAAGCGAAGTGAGGACTTCCAAGTTCTTTACTTTGATGTGAATGGTGTCACGTTTGCTGTACCTCTTGATGAGTTAGGTGGTATTCATCGCATTAGCGAGCTTAACCATTTGATAGGAAAACCCGCCTGGTATTTGGGGCTACAAACAAATCGCGAGCAACAGTTTGATGTCGTCGATACCGCGAAATGGGTGATGGCAGATAAGCTTCGTGATGATAGCTATAAAGATAACTACCAATATGTCGTCATGCTTGGTGAGAGCATGTGGGGGTTGGCCAGTAACCAATTAATGGGGACTGAAACGCTTAATATCGACAAGGTTCGCTGGCGTGAGCAGGCGGGTAAACGCCCTTGGCTAGCGGGCATGGTAAAAGAAAAAATGTGTGCCTTAATTCATGTCCAGGCGCTCATTGACATGCTAAACGCCGGTTTAGATGTCAAATCACTGAATTAGATTTAAGTCGGGAACGACATTAA
This sequence comes from Vibrio sp. OPT46, assembly GCF_015163535.1. Classification (NCBI taxonomy): domain Bacteria; kingdom Pseudomonadati; phylum Pseudomonadota; class Gammaproteobacteria; order Vibrionales; family Vibrionaceae; genus Vibrio; species Vibrio sp. OPT46. The sequence continues at coordinate 35,979 of NZ_JADDYG010000569.1, forward strand.
CGAGGATTAACTATGTCTCAAGCTTTTGAAGTAGAAGTGAAGAAAGATGCATCGAATGACGAAGTTCTTCAGTGGGTGACGTTCCAGCTAGAAGAAGAAACGTACGGCATCAACGTAATGCAAGTTCGTGAAGTACTTCGTTATACTGAAATTGCCCCTGTTCCAGGTGCACCAGATTATGTACTTGGTATCATCAACCTACGCGGTAATGTAGTTACTGTTATCGATACACGTTCACGTTTTGGCCTGATGGAAGGCGAAGTCACTGACAACACTCGTATTATTGTGATCGAGTCTGAGCGTCAAGTGATTGGTATCTTAGTAGATAGCGTGGCAGAAGTTGTTTATCTGCGTTCTTCTGAAATTGATACGACGCCTTCAGTTGGTACCGACGAGAGTGCGAAGTTCATCCAGGGTGTGAGCAACCGTGACGGCAAGCTTCTTATCCTTGTGGATTTGAACAAGCTGCTAACAGATGACGAGTGGGACGAGATGGCTCACCTTTAATGGCTGAATGATGATGGCTGAAGAGACTCTTTTATCTGCTCCATTCCTTGCGGGTGGCGTCGCTTTTATCGTGTTAGTATTGGTTGTTTTGCAACTGCGGATTCGCTCGGGGTTACAAAAGCAGTTAGACCAACAACGAGCTCAATCTCGACACGCAGATAAAGAAGTGCAAAAGTTGAGTAAGCAGTTACTCGAAGTGCGCTCGGTTGTCGTTGGTCTTGGGCAAAAAGTGACGGAGCAACAGGACATTATTCAGCACTTAAACGAGAGAATTCGCGAACTCGAACACGCTGATACTGATGGTCGCTTGTACAGTCGCGCTTCTAAAATGGTACAGCTTGGCGCTGATATCAACGAGCTGATTGAAGAGTGCGAACTACCAAAAGCCGAAGCTGAGTTGATGCTTTCACTGCAGAAGAAACTGGCGGGGAAAGAGAAGATTCCACCATTAAGTGGTCAGCCATCAGATGACGCAGAATATCCAACGCGTGGACGTCGTCGACGCTAAAGGTTATCAAGCGATAAAAAAGAGGCGTTATTACGCCTCTTTTTTTGTTTTTAGCCGCTAATGCTCTTCTTAAATACAACCCTAGATAACCTTCAGTCGATCTTGCTCTTAGCTCTGGCCTCTCAAATTCAAAATGAGCGCTTATAACTACTTATAGTTAATTTTATTAAAGTGTGATGATTAATTAACAAAAATACATGAACTTACATGTAACCTAGCCCTCTTATCCTGTTTTGTCATAACTAAGCTGTGCTAATATAGCGGCTCGTTCATTTTTTAGTTGAAGCTCTATGTTAGAAGTGTCTAACCTGACAGCAATCCGTGATGAAAGGGTTCTGTTTGAAAACCTGCAGTTTGAAATTAAGCCTGGTGAATTGGTCCAGATCGAAGGGCGTAATGGTACTGGTAAAACTACATTGCTACGGATTGTGACAGGGTTAGGTGATAGAGAAGAAGGTGTCATTAAATGGAAAGGCGAAGAGGTTGAAAAATCTCGTGATGTTTTCCATCAAGATCTGCTTTTCTTAGGACATCAAACAGGAGTGAAACGAGAGCTTACCGCATTAGAAAACTTACGTTTTTATCAATCTATTCAAAATAATCGCTCTTCAGACGAAGAAATCTTTATCGCTTTGACTCAAGTAGGATTAGCTGGTAGAGAAGATGTGCCTGTAGCACAACTTTCCGCAGGTCAGCAACGACGAGTCGCATTGGCAAGGTTATGGCTCAGTAAGCAAATTTTATGGATCTTAGATGAGCCGTTGACTGCCATTGATAAGCAAGGTGTCAAGGTGCTTGAATCTTTGTTCGCAAGTCATGCTGATAATGGCGGTATTGTTGTGTTGACGACGCATCAAGATATGTTTGCGGACAGCCCGAAACTTAGAAAAATAAAGCTGGGTGACTGATATGATTTCCTCGATGACCACCATCATTCGTCGTGAGCTCCTAATCGCATTTCGCCGTCAGGCAGACATTCTGAACCCGCTGTGGTTCTTTATTATTGTCATTACTCTCTTTCCTCTGAGTATTGGACCAGAGCCTAATTTGTTAGCACGTATTGCAGCGGGCATCGTTTGGGTTGCCGCATTGCTGTCCGCCTTATTATCATTAGAGCGTCTATTTCGTGATGATTTTCAAGACGGTGCACTAGAACAAATGATGCTAATGCCGATTCCATTGCAACTTGTCGTGGTTTCAAAGGTCATAGCACATTGGTTGTTAACAGGGTTACCTCTGATTTTAATTAGCCCATTATTGGCGGTTTTACTTTCGCTCGACTTCAATACTTGGCTATCGGTTGTATTAACCTTGATGATCGGTACACCAACACTAAGTTTTATTGGCGCCATTGGTGTGGCGTTGACTGTTGGGTTGCAAAAGGGTGGCGTTCTTTTGAGTTTGCTTATTCTTCCGCTCTACATCCCAATTTTGATTTTCGCAACATCGGCAATTGATGCTGCCGCACTCGGTATGGCGTATAACGGTCAACTAGCGATTTTAGGTGCGATGCTAATGGGGGCGATGACATTAACGCCTTTTGCCATCAGTGCCGCATTACGAGTTAGTGTCAACTAACTCAATAAAGTGCCAATGAAGCGGCGCTTGATCAAAGAATTATTATTAAAGCACTGCTACGGTCTCAACCCTTTAGACAGTGTCCCTGAAGTAAGAGTGAGAACAAAACATGTGGAAATGGCTACATCCTTATGCCAAGCCAGAAGCAGCTTATCGTTTGAGTGGTAAGTTTCTGCCTTGGTTTTCTGTATTGGCCCTCGTATGCTTATCGGTTGGTACGGTTTGGGGGCTTGCATTTGCGCCTTCAGATTACCAACAAGGTGACAGTTTCCGAATTATCTACATTCATGTCCCATCAGCTATTTGGTCTATGGGCGTTTATATGTCGATGGCGATTGCTGCATTTATTGGCCTAGTATGGCAAGTTCGCCTATCTGATATGGCGGCACTTGCGATGGCTCCGATTGGTGCAGTATTTACTTTTATTGCTCTACTTACAGGTGCTGTTTGGGGCAAGCCTATGTGGGGCACTTGGTGGGTATGGGATGCCCGTCTTACATCTGAATTGATTCTGCTATTTCTCTACCTTGGTGTGATTGCGCTCTACCATGCGTTTGACGATCAAAAAACCGCTGCAAAAGCCGCTGGTATCTTAGCGATCGTAGGCGTAGTAAACCTACCTATCATTCACTTTTCCGTGGAATGGTGGAACACGCTTCATCAAGGTGCGACGATCACGAAATTTGAACAACCTTCTATTTCATCCGACATGCTTTGGCCGTTATTGCTGAACATCTTTGGCTTTGCGTTCTTCTTTGGTGCCGTGACGATGGTCCGTTTTCGTAACGAAATCATCAGTAAAGAAAGTCACCGCCCTTGGGTGCGCAAACTCGCAACAGAACAAACTCAGTGAGGTAACTGATTATGCATTTTGAATCTCTGAGCGACTTTTTTGCCATGGGTGGCTACGCATCATACGTATGGAGTGCGTTTGGTATTACTTTCTTATCCATGCTGATTCTTCTGATCACTAGCCTTCGCCGCGGTGATGCATTATTGAAAGAAGTGAAAGCAAAAATTGACCGTCAAGCTCGTATCGACGCAGCGAAGAACATGGAGAACACCTTATGAACCCGAGACGTAAAAAGAGGCTAGGTATTGTACTAGCGATCTTTATCGGTATTAGTGCCACCATTGGTTTGATACTTTATGCGCTTAACCAAAATATGGACCTTTTCTACACTCCAACGGAATTGGTTAATGGTAAGCCAGATGGCACCAAGCCAGAAGTAGGCCAGCGTCTGCGTATCGGTGGAATGGTGGTTGTGGGCTCAGTTCGTCGAGATCCTAATTCTTTGAAAGTGAGTTTTGACCTGCACGATGTCGGTCCGAAAGTGACGATTACCTATGACGGTATTCTTCCTGACTTGTTCCGTGAAGGGCAGGGTATTGTTGCTCAAGGTGTACTGAAAGATGCCACGACAGTTGAGGCATTTGAGGTCCTAGCGAAGCACGATGAAGAATACATGCCACCAGAAATTGCAGAAGCGATGAAGAAAACGCATGAACCGCTTCAATACAGCACCGAACAGAAACAAGGAAGCGGCCAATGATTGCTGAAATCGGTCACTTTGCTCTCATTCTTTCGCTTGCAATGGCAGTGCTGTTGAGCGTATTGCCATTGTGGGGAGCATCGAATAATAACACCATGCTCATGAACACAGCGCGACCGCTATCTTGGTCTATGTTCCTGATGCTGTTGTTCTCTTTCGCCATTTTATGTTGGGGATTTTATACCAACGACTTCACGTTACAGTATGTAGCGAGCAACTCGAATAGTCAGCTTCCTTGGTACTACCGTTTAACCGCAGTATGGGGTGCACACGAAGGTTCACTGTTGCTATGGGTGTTAATCCAAGCTGCTTGGACTGTCGCTGTAGCGACGTTTAGTCGTGGTATGCCGCAAGAGTCGGTTGCACGTGTACTTGCTGTTATGGGCATGATCTCAGTGGGTTTCCTACTGTTTATCATCCTAACGTCAAATCCATTCCTACGTACGTTACCGTTCTTCCCGGTTGACGGACGTGACTTGAACCCTCTGCTTCAAGACCCTGGTTTAATTGTTCACCCGCCAATGCTTTACATGGGCTATGTTGGTTTCTCGGTTGCGTTCTCTTTTGCGATCGCATCCCTAATGACTGGACGCCTTGACACGGCTTGGGCTCGTTGGTCTCGTCCTTGGACAACCGCTGCATGGGTATTTTTAACACTTGGTATCGCACTAGGTTCTTGGTGGGCTTACTACGAACTTGGCTGGGGTGGCTGGTGGTTCTGGGACCCAGTAGAAAACGCATCATTCATGCCTTGGTTAGCGGGTACCGCATTAATGCACTCTCTTGCCGTGACAGAAAAACGCGGCACATTTAAAGCGTGGACGGTACTATTGGCAATCTCTGCATTTTCGTTGAGTTTGTTGGGCACCTTCTTAGTCCGTTCCGGTATTTTAGTATCGGTGCACGCGTTCGCGTCTGACCCGTCGCGCGGTATGTTTATTCTAGGCTTCCTAGTTTTCGTTATCGGTGGCTCTTTATTGCTGTTTGCCGTAAAAGGGGCAGCAGTGCGTGTACGAGGTAACTTCGACTTAGTCTCACGTGAAAATGCGCTCTTAGCCAACAACGTATTACTTATCGCCGCTCTTGTTGTGGTGTTAGTGGGGACACTGTTGCCGCTCGTACACAAGCAGCTTGGTTTGGGGTCGGTCTCTATCGGTGCGCCATTCTTTGACATGCTATTTGCGTGGTTAATGATGCCATTTGCTTTTCTGCTTGGTATTGGTCCTCTTATTCGCTGGAAGCGAGACAGTTTATCTAAACTTGTGAAACCAATGCTCGTTTCAGGTGTTCTTGCTTTCGCCTTGGCCGCGCTATGCGTGTACCTATTTGCCGATTTCTTCTCAACCATGGCTTACATTGGTTGGGTGATGGCGATTTGGATTATTGCGATGCATGGCTTTGAACTGTACGAGCGCGCAACGCACCGTCATAGCTTTAGTGAAGGTGTTCGCAAGCTGCAACGTAGCCACTGGGCAATGATGTTGGGTCATGTTGGTCTGGCGGTATCTGTTATCGGTATTGCGATGGTACAGAACTACAGCATCGAGCGTGATGTACGTTTAGCACCTGGCGAACACTTCCAAATTCAAGGCTATGATTTCTACTTCTCAGGCTTGCGTGATAAAGATGGTCCAAACTACGATGGCTACATCGCAGACTTTGAGATCACACACGATGGCAAATACGTGAATACGCTTCACGCAGAGAAGCGCTTCTACCGTACGGCTAAGTCTATGATGACTGAAGCAGCCATTGACCGCGGTATTAGCCGCGACCTATACATTGCAATGGGTGAACGTTTAGACGACAACCGATCTTGGGCTGTTCGTATTTACTATAAACCGTTCGTTCGTTGGATTTGGGCTGGCTCTTTGATTATGGCATTAGGCGGCGCACTAGCGATTTCTGATAAACGCTACCGCTTCCGTAAATCGCCGAAGAAAAATGCGAAGTCAAAAGAGCAGGAGGCATAACATGAATAAGAAAATCTTATTTATTCCGCTTGTCGCTTTCATGATTCTAGCGGGCATTTTCGCAACCCAATTAATGCGTAACCAAGAGGGCGATGATCCAACTAAATTGGAGTCGGTTTTGGTTGGCAAGCCAGTTCCTGAGTTTCATTTAGAAGACCTGGCTGAGCCTGGAAAACAGTACGACCAATCAATTTTTAAAGGTGAACCGTTGCTCTTGAACGTTTGGGCAACGTGGTGCCCAACGTGTTATGCAGAGCATAAATACCTAAACGAATTGGCGGGTAAGGGCGTTAAGATCATCGGTATGAATTACAAAGATGATCGTAATAAAGCAATAGGTTGGCTGAATGATCTCGGCAACCCGTACTTGATCAGCCTATTTGATGGCAGTGGTATGCTTGGCCTTGACCTTGGCGTTTATGGTGCTCCAGAAACATTCATTATTGATGCAAATGGTGTGATTCGCTATCGCCATGTAGGGGATGTAAACCCACGTAATTGGTCAGAAACACTGGAGCCGCTTTACAACAAATTGGTTGAGGAGGCGAAGCAATGAGAAAGCTAATTCTTGCCGTTTTTGCTGCGATGACATTATCTCTTGCTGCTCATGCGGCCATTGAAGTGTACGAGTTTGATAATTTGGAACAAGAACAGCAGTTCAAAGAGTTAAGCCATACGCTCCGTTGCCCTAAATGTCAGAACAACACGATCTCGGATTCTAACGCTGAACTTGCTCAGGACTTACGCCATAAGGTGTACGAAATGACCAAAGAAGGTAAGTCCAAAGATGAGATTGTTGATTACATGATCGCCCGTTACGGTAACTTCGTGACTTACAACCCACCATTTACGGTCGCGACTGCGATTTTGTGGCTAGGGCCACTCGCTGTAGTACTGGGTGGTTTTGGTTTGATTGTACTGCGTAGCCGTAAATCTAAAGTTAAGGCAAAAGCGAGCAGTGACGAGCAATGGGATGAGCAAAAAGAAGCTCGTTTAAAAGCATTGCTTGAAGAAGAGAACAACGGAGATAAGAAGTAATGACACTATTTTGGATTTCCACCGTTGCTCTCACGCTTATTGCTTGTGCGCTGGTGGCTTTGCCGCTGCTTAAACAAAAAGCGAACAATGATGATGTGTTACGCGATGAGCTCAACAAGGCATTTTATAAAGACCGACTATCTGAGCTTGCAGAAGAAACTGACGAAGGTCTGGTTGAAAGTGAAGACGAACTGATTTCTGATCTAAAGCAATCACTGCTTGACGATATCCCTGGTGATAAAGCGCAAAAAGAAACCAAGGTTTCTCCAATCGCGGTTTTAGTTCCATCGGTAATTCTGACGGTGGTGCTGAGCTATGGTTTGTATTATAAATTTGGCGCGTCAGACGATATTGTTCAATGGCAAGAAGTGTCTGCAAATCTACCTGAGTTATCGAAAAAGCTGATGTCGGCTTCTTCTGAGCCGCTGAGTGACGATGAAATGGCGGATTTGACCCTTGCCCTTCGAACTCGCTTACATTACCAGCCGGAAGACTCGACAGGTTGGTTACTGCTAGGTCGTATTGCGTTAGCAAATCGTGATGTCACCACGGCTATCGATGCGATGGAAAAATCGTACCGCCTAGAGCCCAAAGATCCTGATGTGATGTTGGGTTATGCACAAGCTCTGATGCTGTCTCAAGAGGAAATGGATCAAGCGACGGCTCGCTCATTACTCGGCAAGCTGATGCAGCAAGACTATGTCGACCTGCGTGTGTTTTCTTTGTTAGCGTTCGATGCGTTTGAGCGTCAAGACTTCCCGGCAGCCATAAAGTACTGGGGAATCATGCAGCAAATGATTGGTCCAGAAGATAGCCGATACGAGATGTTGTCACGAAGTATTGAGAGTGCTCGTAAGCAAATGGGCGAAGCGGTTTCACCGGATAAGAGTGTAGCTGTGACAATTAATGTGGCACCAAATGCTCAGTTGGATCCAAACGCAGTTCTGATTGTGTCAGTACATCGTTCAGATGGCTCCCCAATGCCTGTGGCTGCTGCTCGTTATCCGCTAGGTACTTTCCCTCGCACAGTCGTATTAGATGATGGCAATGCCATGATGCAAGGGCAAAAGTTATCTACACTCGATAAGCTCATCGTCCGTGTGCGTGTAGATTCTGACGGTAACGTAGCAACGCGTGATCAAGATTGGCACGGAGAAAGTGACGTCGTTGAATTTGGCGCACCAGTAGAAGTGACCATTGATCAGCAGTATTAATTGTTAACATCTGTCTCTGAAACATGACAACGAGGTAGAGTCAGTTGCCTTTAGTGGTATGACTCTAAACGATCGAGTAGAATACCGAAGGCCAGCGATTGCTGGCCTTTATTTATTCCCATATCTGAGTCATCTTTACTATGTATCCTGCTCAACATACGTACAATGGTTAATCGGGGTGACTTAGGTACATTAATAGTCGTTATGGAAAATAAAATGTATAACAAGGGTAAATCTACCTTCTTGTTGCTGTTAGCCGTTGGACTGGTTGGCTGTTCAAGTGCGCCTGATGAAGCAGTAACAGGACAAGAAACAAATCAAACGACTTCTGATGTGTATGACCCGTTGGAAGGCTTTAACCGAACCATGTGGGAACTCAACTACGAATATTTAGATCCGTATTTGGTTCGTCCTGTATCACTTGCGTATGTAGAATACACGCCAGTTCCTATTCGTTCTGGTATCGCTAACTTCTTATCGAACTTAGATGAGCCAGCAAGCATGGTTAATAACTTAATCATGGGTAATGGTACGAAAGCCGTGGACCACTTTAACCGTTTTTGGATTAACTCGACGTTCGGTATTTTCGGTTTATTCGATATTGCAAGTGCCGCGGGTATTACGAAGTACGACGAGAAAGCGTTCAGTGATGCAGTAGGCCACTATGGTGTTGGAAATGGTCCTTACTTCATGGTTCCAGGTTATGGTCCGTATACCTTACGTGAAGTGACAGATACCGTAGATAGTACGTATTTACCCCTCTCTTATCTCAACTTCTGGGCGAGTTTGGGTAAGTGGGCGTTTGAAGGAATGGAGAAGCGTGCTTTATTAGTACCGCAAGAAGCGCAGCTAGACTCGTCGCCGGATCCATATATTCTAACTCGCGATGTTTATATCCAACGTCAAAACTTTAAAGCAGAAGTTGAAACGGTAGAAGAAGTTAACATCGAAGAAGAAGAGTATTTAGATGAATATCTAGAAGACTTTTAAGCGTTGTTCTTCACAATAGAGTGACCCGTCCTGATATGGGTTGACACTTTTTAACTAAAACGCTCGATGTACTTCATCGGGCGTTTTGTATTTTAAAGCCGTATGAGGCCTCATTTG
>NZ_JADDYG010000570.1:0-259 GCF_015163535.1 Vibrio sp. OPT46
TAGCCATTTGATAGTCGTTAGTTTCTACCATGGTTTTTCCCTCAATACATGGAGTTTTTGAGCTCACCCAATGCACTTTTTGCAATGTACTTAGAGTGGCTCTGTTTTGTTCATCTCATTCGAATTTAGCATGTCCATGTAGCCGCACAATAAGACCAAAGTCTATAGCAGAGCTAACGTACTGTTTTTGGTCTATTAAAAAATTTCTAGCTAAGTTGCTAAGAGGTGATAGATTTAACACCAAGATCATCTATCAATA
>NZ_JADDYG010000058.1:0-320 GCF_015163535.1 Vibrio sp. OPT46
ACCGTTAGAGAGAAAAGTTCTCCGGCAGCAAGAAACCCTTCTCCTTGTTCAGAGGTGCCAGAAGGCAAAGCACGTTGGTTGTCACAAATAGCGAGTGTCCATGGTCGCGAGTACACATTAAATGTTCCTTTCACTTCCACTTTGCCTTCTTCAGGGCACTCTTCAAATCCCTCACATTCAAAATGATCGGACAGTGTCACTTCAAATATGCCGGACTCGTTCGTGACAAGACCATGTTCAGACAAGCCGTCTTTAAATTCCGCTGAATAGCTAAAGTTTCCTTCACTTCCTCCTAATGGTTGAACCAATGGATGAAAAAC
>NZ_JADDYG010000571.1:0-456 GCF_015163535.1 Vibrio sp. OPT46
ACCATCATGTCGATGACGGTGACGGCTTCCATTTCTTCGGTGCCTGGAGCGATTGGCACTAAGATTTTCTTACTCATTGTTCTGTCCAGCTTTGTTCTATTTGTTTGATGCGTTGGTAAAGTTTTAAATTCTCAGGCGTATTGATACGATGTTTCTCGGCAGCTTTTAACAAGTATCCGGTTATAAAATCAATTTCCGTTCGACGTTGATGGAATACGTCTTGCCTCATTGAAGAATAGTTCTCAGCTGTGGCGTTCACCACTTGCATTACCGTATCGAAAAGAGAGCGAAACTCGATAGCAATACCTTCTTTACTCATTACTTCAACCAGTTCTTGAGTGATGCTTTCGAGTTGTATCTTAAACTCGGGCTGCGCAAGCTCACCATTCTTACACTGGTGAATCGCAGTCAGTGGGTTAATCGCGCAGTTAATTGCTAACTTAGTCCATAACGCAG
>NZ_JADDYG010000572.1:0-270 GCF_015163535.1 Vibrio sp. OPT46
TGTCGGTGCGGCAAGGGTTTGGTTAAGTAGCCAAGATGTAAAAAAAGCCAATATTATTGCAGAAAAATTTGGCGCAATGCCAGATATCGGAGTGTAGAAAATGGAAATTGAACCGCTAGAAATTTTCTCAGATGGTCAAATGCCCGAGACATACAAAAAGCTTCAAGATTTAAATGTGTTCGGAAAGCTTAACTCACAGTTTCATAACTCGTTTGGGGTACAGGATGTCATTAAACTAGATCAAATTGAACAGCTAGATGATGCGGATAA
>NZ_JADDYG010000573.1:0-341 GCF_015163535.1 Vibrio sp. OPT46
CCGCACGCATCAAAAAAACTGATAGCGTATTGCTGACTTTGTGGAACAGTGGCGCAAAGAGAGGTGCTTTTAGGGTTAATGGTATACGCATAAAGGAACAGTTTACGCAATGCCTCACTCCCAACCCCTTGACGTTGGAAACGTTGATCAATCATCAAGTACTTAAGCTCCAGTTCGTATCGTTTAGCAAACGGCGCATGTTGGGAGAAACCTTTATCGATAACAAGATAGCCTACTAATAGATCATCAGAATAAATCGTAAAGAACGCCTCTGACTTACTACGTTTTTGATAAGCCATTTCAAACGGTGTAAAAAATCCTTTTTGCTCTTCTTGCACATC
>NZ_JADDYG010000574.1:0-282 GCF_015163535.1 Vibrio sp. OPT46
GCGATTGCCACTATGAAATCGAGTTATATAAAACGCTCCCAATTGAGCGATATGAACTCTATTCAGTCAGATATATGGCAAGGCAGAACGGAAGAGCTGAGCGATATGAAATCCTTAGGAATGCCTGTAGAGACAGTTAATGGGCTGTCTCCTAGGCCGACCAGCGAAAGTGTTGCTCGGATGGATGCAATTCAATCAGCACGATTAGCAAGATACCTTTTGGCCTACTACGAATCACTACTTACAAGAGAAGCCAACCTTGCTCTTAAGACTCAAATTTTA
>NZ_JADDYG010000575.1:0-354 GCF_015163535.1 Vibrio sp. OPT46
CACAAGAGTGAGACATTGCCCACATTTATTCACCTTTTCTGTGAATAACTTTGTGAAGAATTCAATTCAAATGAGTAATTCAGTTCAATCCCATCAAAAGCAAAACAGATGAAGAAACAAAAAAATAAACATAAAACATTGATAAAAAAGTATTTATTTTTAAAAACAACGATAATTCGATCTTCAGTTTCTTGATGATCTTTTCACCAAACTCAGATCGGTCAAAGATCCACCAACAGGCTATTTATCCACACTCACCTGCTATTCGTTTAGATGATTACAACAAAATCAACCCCAAAAATGCATTTTAACCCCTGTTTATTCATACAGACCTCGTCAGGATCTTATCAATAC
>NZ_JADDYG010000576.1:0-1150 GCF_015163535.1 Vibrio sp. OPT46
GAGTTGAAAGCGTGGCTAATGCAGTTTAGCTCCACTCATAGATTTCATGTTTCTGAGCGAATCGACAAACCATCCTATTCCAAATTAGTGACTCAAACGCATTGGGAGTGGACGCCGCTTGATTTCGTCAACCAACTGGATCTCGATGTAGACAGAGCGTTTTACTGCCAAATGGTTAATGCTGAATTGCCATTTGAGAAAGTTCAGTGGCAAAACACCGACCTATCGGAGCTTATGGAAACGCTAGACCAGCCTGAGTCCTATCAAGCGACCGCACTTTTTGAATATACGCTTAACGGTGAAGTGGACATGGTATCGAGCCAGAGCCAAGGTTCAGTTCAAGACTGCAATATCCGAATTCGCACCCTTCAGCTTTACACCAGTGCGCTCAACTCGGTGATGCGCCATTACAAGTTAACCGACCCCAATATCCCCATGAAGCTGCGCGATATCAAAATGGGTGAGCAGCTTTTCTTCGGCCATACTCGCACTCGCTAAACCACATTTCGCATTACCTCGGAATAACAGGGGTAATGCGAGTTTCCTACTTGACTCATAACTAACTGACTTAGTTCTATTTGTGACGTTTAGCTGTAGTCTTTTTGTACAAATACTGCCATAATTACGCATTAATGGTAATAATAATGCGTTGGTATACGGCTTTGGACGGAAGACCTCTATCGAACAAAGAGCTGAAAAAATTGGTTACGAGCAACGTAAGTCGAGCGAACCCTTGGACATTGGTGAACAAGCTTGTTGTTCAATTGATGACGACTGCGGCTATGCGCGAAATAGAAATAGCCACGTTGGTTGTTAGCGACTTTATATCAGCAAACGGTGAATTGAATGAACTGTTCATTATCGATGCCGAACGAGCCTATAACGGGCGAGAAAGACCAATTCTATTTTCGCACGATGGATTAAAGCGGTCAGTTGAACAGTACATAACGTTACTCAAGAAAGAACAAGTTTTAACTTCTCCGCTTAATAGCTATTTGGGGTTGTGCCCTACAGCTCTATTTCTTGTAAACCCCGAAACATTCAAGCCCTTCGGTGTCCAAAAACGAGGGACAAAGGCTGGTGGAGCAGTCAATTACGCACCTTATACGCTCAACCGCTATGTTGATAAGCTCATAGCTAATGCTGGCCT
>NZ_JADDYG010000576.1:1200-3542 GCF_015163535.1 Vibrio sp. OPT46
GTCAGATATTGGTATCAAGAGGAAAAGTTTAACTCGACTCTATGTTATCGAGGCTTACAAGTCTGATATCAGCATTAAGGATATTTGTCTCATGAGTGGGCTGTCAGTGGATACAATTATGAAGGTGCTAGCAATGGATCTTGAGCAATACTCCCCACTAGTACAATGGTGGGACAACAGAGAGCGAGCTAAGAACGCACGCATAAAACGTTTGAAGCAAGTGCGGAAGTGGACGTTTAGTGATTAGGTGTAAAAGTGAATAATGAATTAGCAATTTTTGAAACTGAAGATGGAAGTATCACGCTTGATGTAAACGTAAGCGATGATTCCGTATGGGTTACACAAGCGCAAATGATTGATTTGTTCGGGCGAGACAAATCTGTGATATCACGTCATATAAGCAATATCTTCAAAGAAGGCGAATTGGTCAAAAATTCAGTTGTTGCAAAAAATGCAACAACTGCCACTGACGGAAAAACGTATCAAGTAGACTATTACAATCTAGATGTGGTTATATCTGTCGGTTATCGCGTTAAGAGCCAACGTGGTGTTCAGTTTAGACAATGGGCAACCAAGTTACTACGAGAGTATTTAATTAAAGGTTATGTGCTTGATACCGATAGGCTTGAATCAAATGCGCAAGAACTTGAAGCAGCAATTAAGCTTGTTCAACGATCAGTTAAATCACCAGAACTGACGTTAAGTAGTAGTCGCGGCATTGTAGACATCATTAGCCGTTACACTTCAACCTTTCTATGGCTTCAGCGCTATGACGAAGGTTTGTTAACTGAACCGAAAGGCACTCAAGGCGGTGAATTACCATCAACGGAAGTCGCGTTAAAGGCTCTCTCTGAGCTTAAAGTCGATCTTATGGCTAAAGGTGAGGCCACCGAGCTGTTTGCCCGTGACAGAGGCGCGGGTGGACTTGATAGTATCTTTGGTAACTTAAATCAAAGTGTATTTGGTGAAGATGCGTATCCGACCATCGAAAGCAAAGCTGCACACTTACTATATTTTTGCGTAAAGAACCACGTCTTTAGTGATGGCAATAAGCGTAGCGCAGCTTTTCTATTTGTAGACTTCCTTCACCGTAACAACCGCCTATATGACGAAAGCGGCAACGCTGTAATCAATGACTCTGGACTAGCTGCACTAACGCTCTTAGTTGCTGAATCAGAGCCAAATCAGAAAGACACGATCATTCGACTCATCATGAACATGCTTGCAGTGGAGGAACAATAGTGAGTCTCGACCTTAAGAAAGGAAGTTATAACCGACTCTGGGCTGTGTTAGCAGCTTTGGCATACAAGAATGGCAAAGCTACCCTTAAACAGCTTAGTGACCTTTCTGGTTTGCCTCGCAGCTCTACAGAAGATGTGTTGAAGAAAGTGCTTGATGCTCAAGTGCCTGAACTTGTCATCGAACGAGAAAATGCAACATTCATAGTGGTTGAATGGGGTGAATTTATTAGCAGAAAGCAATTGTCTGAATTTTACACAAAACACTTGAATAACGGTTAAACCGTTATATAATCAATATTAGTTGTTCAGCCTTTAAATTGTAGGACGCTTCCATGTCACAAATACCTCAAGAATTAGAGCTAAGAAGTTTGTCACCATTCATTGACCCGTTCTTTATGAATGCGACGCCAAGTGTTTTTACAGTAGGTGATGATGGAATATCAATTTACTTTCCATCAGGCACTTCAAAGACTAACTATGAGCTTGTTAAGCCGCTTCCTTCCAAAACCAAAATTAGAATGGAAGTTGGTCGATTTGGTATTAAAGCAACCCTTCAAAGTGAAGTAGAGGCATATCAACATCATTTGCAGCTTGAGCGTGAGGAAAAGCGAAAAGTCGAGCGAGCCAAAGCTGAACAAGTGGCCCTGAAAGTTGCGCAAGATGCGGCTGAGTTTAACGCCTCCTTAAATATACCCTTTAAATGGTGTTCTGATATCAAAGTAGTGATGTCAGGCATGCAAGAGAACAGTAATGGTAGCGGATTTAATCGTCGTACTGTTCAGCATGTTCGTGTATTAGAAGATTACGCCGATGGCCGCTTCAGTCGCAAGAAAGGCGACTTTCTCTGCGGCACTGACCACAGTAAACACCAAGGCTATACAGACCATGCTTGGGATGCTGAATCCAAGAGTCGTGTGACATGCAAACAGTGTATCAAGGTCGCGAAGCGATTTGTGAAATAGCTCTAGTGGATATGTGAACTGGTGGTAGGACATTAGACCATCGGCATACAATTAAATTTATAGGTTTTTCTGAAAAAACACCGAATAGGAAACATGAATGAAATTGAAATTACTATTTACCCTCCTCACTACTTGTAGT
>NZ_JADDYG010000576.1:3711-4421 GCF_015163535.1 Vibrio sp. OPT46
GGTAAAGAGTACACATCTGGTCAAATCGCTTGGTCAATAATGACTGGTCATTTTCCTGACTTCATCATCGATCATAAAGATGGTGATTCTCTAAATGATAAATGGAGCAATTTACGTAGGGGGGACAACTGCGTTGCTCAGAGAAATTTTAACTAGAAGTCGCCGCAACAAAACTGGTGTGACCGGAGTGAAACAGAGCAATGGCTACTTTGTCGCCTACATCGGAGTGGGCAAGAAGCAAAAGTACCTTGGTAGAACAAGTGACTTTTTTGAGGCTGTTTGCTTAAGAAAGCGAGCAGAGAAACAGTACAACTACAGCCCTAGACATGGGCTGTAATCAACATTGAAAAAAAACATGCCAGAACCAAAACCTAACCACCGGAAGTTCGCGGACTTTATTACTAACGTTTCAGCCCTTGCTAGTGCCTATTTCTTAGTCCGATTTGTCCTAGATTTTTCTCTAGAAACTCTAATCGAGAATGAAAATTTATTGTGGTTCTTCATTTTCGCTTTTATTACTGCAGTATATGGTTTTATCTACGGAAAAAACGGCTAAAAATGACATTGTAAACAACTAGATTGTGTAAAAGGTATTGAATTACTCCTACATGCTTATGGCAACTGTCAAAATAGGCGATTCAAATGGATTAATGCCATCAGAACAACTTGATAACAAAGAGGGAGCCATGTTCAACATAAGAACTAGACAC
>NZ_JADDYG010000577.1:0-268 GCF_015163535.1 Vibrio sp. OPT46
TGATACGAGCCCAAAAAGAGCATGCTAATAAGATGTTAATGCTTGACAATCAGTATCAGCAGCTTTTGATAGAAAATAACAAATTACTAAACGGTGGGCCTGAACCGAAAAAAGAGAAGGCATCGGATGAAGAGCGTTTAGCAAAATTCCAGGAGGAGACTAGGACAAAGCGTAGAGCTCAACGAGAAGCTGAAGTTAATGCTCTGCTAAACGAAATGGAAAAACAAATCTTCGTTACAGATATTTATGAGATAGCTGGTCAGTTGAA
>NZ_JADDYG010000578.1:0-5824 GCF_015163535.1 Vibrio sp. OPT46
AAAACGTTTATGGTAAAGGTGTTATGAAGTTCTCAAATTTGAAGATTTTGGGTTGGAAATCACATTTTCCTGTGTGCAATTGCAATGGTTAAAAAGCAGCAAAAGTGATGATAAAAGCATCATCACGCTGTACAGAGTTTGTTACCGCTGTCTAGGGTTATTTGCCCACTCTGGTATACGAACTAAAGTGAGAAAGGAATGTAAATATAGTCGAAATTTCACAAGTCAGGTTCGCCACTTATCTAAAAAATAACCCGCTAAGAAGCGGGTTATTTCGTCAGTGAGATTGCTGTTCTCAGCTTATACTTTGAACTGACTGACCTGATGATCTAAACGTTGAGTTTGCTCTGACAACATGGCTAAAGAAGCTTGCGCTTGGTTTACGATTTCCACAATTGAAGTGCTACTGTCTGCAATGCCTTGTACGTTGCTATTTACTTCGTCACTTACTGTACTTTGCTGGCTCGCAGCCGTTGCAATGTGTGTATTCATCTCGTTCATACGTGAAATCGCGTTCAAGATTTCAGAAAGGGATTCACTCGCTCGGCCAGCGGACTTGATCGTTTCATCACTGCTATTTTGGCTACCGCGCATCACTTCTACAGCTTGTCCTGCACCAGATTGTAGCTTTTCAATCATGGTTTGGATTTCTCCCGTACTCTGTTGCGTACGACTGGCTAAAGAACGAACCTCGTCCGCTACCACAGCAAAGCCTCGCCCTTGCTCTCCAGCGCGAGCCGCTTCAATGGCTGCGTTAAGCGCTAATAAGTTTGTTTGCTCGGCAATACCACGAATTACATCCAGTACGGACGCAATGTTACTCACATCATGATCCAATGTGTTAATGACGTGGCTTGCGCTTTCGATTTCACTTGCGAGGCTGCGAATTGAGCTAACCGTTTGATCCAAAATAACATTGGTATTGGTAAGTTCATCATTCGCTGTTTGGCTCGCAACCGCGGCTTCGTTAGCGCTATCGCTTACATTTCTGCTGGTGACTTGCATTTCGTGCACTGCCGCCGCTACCGCCTCACTATCTTTTTGCTGAGAAACGGTCGAGTTCGCGATGGTCTTGGTCAACGAGCTAAGATTTGCCATTTCGTTACGTAGGGTATTTGAGCTTTCAATTACCTGAGCGACTGTCACTTGAATTTTGGACACAAACTGGTTAAATGCGTCTGCTAAATTGCCAATTTCGTCTTGTGTTTTTACATCGATTCGCTGACTTAGATCACCTTCACCGGACGCAATTTCTGTCATCGCATTTTTAATATCATTGATAGGCTTCACAACCGTTTGCAACAACAAAAACGCCATCGCAATAGCGGCCAGAATAACAATCACAATGCCCGCTTCAAGAATGAGTTCTGCTCTTGTTGCAGCCGCTGATATTTCGTCCTTCAATTGGCTTTGCTTTTCTTCTATTGCATCTTTTACAACGTTAAGCTGCGCTCTAACCTCGATAAATTGGTCTTCAAAGGTATGTTTGTGCTCATTGTAGTAACCACGCCATTGAGATTGAGGTAAACGTAGCATCGCCTCATAACTTGCTAACCATTTTTCACCCAAAGAGACAAGCGTTCGAACTTCATTACCATGTGTAGAAGGCGTCACACCGGCTTGCGATAGCTCAATCATTTGTTCCATACGCGGCAGCGCTTTGTATGCGTTGTCTTTGTATTCACCGATGTGGTGATCAATATCGGTTTGAGTATCAGAAAGAGCAACACCTTGGATTGCAGATGTAGCTTGGTAAAGATCGCGGTAAGCATCCTCAATCGTTAATAAGTTCGGCACGATCTGTTCGTTGAGTGTCTCACTCAATTCAGATTGCTTCCAACTTGTCATAACGTTTAATACAGAGCTCACAATAAACAATCCAATAATCAATGACAGCGGAATCACTATCTTCTGCTTGATCGTTAAGTTCTGGAACATGAATAGACTCTCTTTATTTATGGTATACAAACTGCCGGAAATTATATCAAACAAATAGAGTATACTATTAGGTAAAAGAGGCTATTCAACATGAAATCTAATGACTTTTTGACAAGGGTTCTAATTTCAACAATTAGTTGATTTTATACAAAATTTAACAAAGAGATCTTTTCAAAAGATGCAAATTAAAATGCTCTTTCAAAACGAAAAATATGTAACAGAAAGTGAATTAAAAGGGACCACATTTTGAAGAATAGATCGACTCAATGATTTACTGAGAACACATACAAAACACAGTTCTTGGATTGAGCACCACCGCGGAATATGCAAAGGTCCGAACATTTCTTCTAAAGCTCAAAAAAACCATTGTTTATCTGACGTATTTAAGGGTACTCCTTGATGATGTTAGTCGTGATGTTGGCAGACAGGATGCTTACAAGTTTTCGAAGTTAACCAGTAGCACAGTGAACGATTCAGATTTTCTTGAGCGCCAAGGCAATAAAAAAGTTTGCTATTTTCCTCTCAAGAGACGCATTAAAGAAAATAATGCAACCTAGTCACAAAGTCTTGCTACATCTTCAGAAAAGAATGATGTTGCTAAACAAATCTGGTGCAGCATACACATTGAAGCTAAACTCGTTTAAGGAACTTTTTCATATCAATATGAGAAAACATAGATTTCTCAAAGTTACACCGACCATTCAACGATTAAACTAATGTTAGCGTACCGGTACGTCCAAAAACTCCATGCATGAACCATTTGAAAGAGCCAAAATGTTCCAACCCAACTTCGCCTCAGTGGAGTGGCGAGTCGTTTCGCTCGCTCTCCTACTCTCTCTTCCTAACACAGCTCAAGCGGATCCACTAGATAAGGAAATTAGCAACCTTCTCCAACAACGTTTTTCTATCGCGGTTTTGCTGTCCGACACTGACGCAATTGCGTTTGGTATTGGCGACTTTGATCCGAATGCATTATTTGATACCGCCAACCCAGAGTTCGGGACTGACGAGTCAATCAATGAACGTCGAAGCAAATCCGTATATGTTCTCCCTTACACGACTAACTTTGACATAGAGGGCAGCGAGGACTTACATGAGCTGTCGTTTAAGGCATTTACGATACAAACAGAGAATGATCTCAAACTATTCGGCACAAGTAAGGATCTTCTCAAGGAAAGGACATACGGTGCATCGATTGGTTATGGGTATCTATACAAAGCAAGTGAAAACGTCACCCTTAGCACCAGAACGACGACTCACCTTATGCGTTATAAAAACTCATTCTCTACCGATAATAAACTTTCATCCATCATTGGAAGAATCCTAGACGGCCGTGCCGTTAACGTTTCAGCATGGGCGGCAATAGTTCAACCATCCATTAAAGCCAAATACACGTCTCCCACAATTTGGGGGAAATGGCATGCCAGTTCGACATTGAATTCATTCATTGGGCACAGCTGGGGAAGCGCAAATAACGGCAATATAGGCAACCCTAAAGGTTGGTACCTATCTAATGAAATCACCGGTTACTACAATATTTATCACGGTGAGCAGGCTTTATTTACCGGGATTAAAAGAGTCGACCTTTCGCATGATTTAAGCGATGAACTGGGAAGTCCGCATTACTACGAAGCTTCTATAGGATGGCTATTTTATGCACCAAAGCCCTTTGATTGGTTGGACAATTTCGGCATAGGCGTTAACTTCAACTACGGCTCGACTCTCAGAGGCGGCAGCATTCAGCTTTACTACAACAAACAATAAAGCCGTCAATACAGGAACCAGTTGGTAGCATATATAACAAGAAGAACGAGAAGACACAAAAGGAATGGCAGAGTTAGCGTCTTCGCAAACTTTTTCATGAGACTTGGGTTATCAAACACCACACCTTCCGCTTCTCTTACCCTTCGCTCTTCGTCAAAATGCCATTTAATGGCTAAGTAGGCTCCTATCCCTAATACAATAAGCTTAAAAGCTCCAGCAAAGTAAGGAAAGAAATTAGCCCAACTGTCATTCATTATCCATCTCCATCAAATTCAATATCAGCTTTGCGGTGGCAGAATCCAAAATTCATGTAGAATGCCCCCCTCAAAGTCAGACTCTCTGGCTAGCGCCAGTCTACTGCTCGAGATAGCTGTCCACAACTCTCTTTACCATATCGGCATCTATTAATTATTTAATAAATAATAAGAAAGACACTAGCACACTTGCTGAAAAGTAAGTGTCAGTTTGGATTGAAACTCATCAGAAATCGAAAATGGTCCGCAGTCGACTTGTTGATCTAGTGAAAGCCGAATTACCTAGCGCCAAATCGTTCGCTAGTATAAAAATGTAGCCTATCGCACTTCTGGTCGAGTGCTAACGAACTTATGATGCATATGTCATTAGCAGTGCAATTTTAAGTTTATCAATTAGCTAAAGTTTCCCACCTTAACTGCCAGTAAGTTTGCTGTGTTTGAGATGATCTCGACATGACTAGTGTATAAATAGTATGGAGGTTCAAAGTGAAGGCAAGGCAATTTTCCTTACTAAAAATATTGTTTTTGTAATTTTATTTCAGGATTATCGAAACCATCATAAGGATAATTCGAACTAATCTTAATCCATGCTCCTTCAGTTACATTTGCTTTCTTTTACTCACTTCTCGCGACTATTAGTGGCATTTTGAGACAATTTCCTACACTCCTTTCTTTCCCTTAGTTGATATAAATCATGGTTAGAAGAAAACAGAATCACCTGTATTTCTCGATACATGAATCCAAACTGCCCGACTTTTCGTAACTAAATTACAGATAGACACGATTTTTAGTATGGCACGTTTTTGAGGAACCAAGATGTTAGATACCCTCATGCTGTCGCGGATCCAGTTCGCGGCCAATATCAGCTTTCACATTCTCTTCCCGACCATCACCATCGCGTTGGCATGGATGTTGGTGTTTTTCAAGTGGCGATATAACCGCACCCAAGCCCCCGTATGGCTCGATGTTTATTACTTCTGGGTCAAGATATTCGCTCTTACTTTCGCCTTAGGTGTAGTATCCGGCATTACGATGAGTTTCCAGTTTGGTACCAACTGGCCAGGCTTTATGGAACGAGTCGGTAACGTAGCAGGACCATTGCTCGGATACGAAGTGATGACCGCCTTCTTTATGGAAGCCACCTTCCTTGGCGTGATGCTTTTTGGACGAGGACGAGTGCCGGAATGGGTTCATACTCTCGCCACCGTTCTGGTTGCTGTTGGGACAAGTATGTCCGCGTTTTGGATTCTAGTGCTTAACAGCTGGATGCACACACCAAGTGGCTATGAAGTGATTGACGGAATTGTACATGTAACCAGTTGGAAGGAAGTTATTTTCAATCCTTCTTTACCTTACCGTCTTCTGCACACGCTATTAGCATCGGCGCTGACTGCCAGCTTCTTGATTGCGGGTATCTCAGCTTATCAAATAATGAAAAAGCCAGATCACCGCTCAGCCAAACTTGGCCTAAAAGTCGCGCTGTTCGCGGCGGCTGGATTCATCCCAATTCAAATCTTTGTCGGTGACCTTCACGGGTTAAACACGCTTGAACATCAACCTGCAAAAATCGCAGCGATGGAAGGCGTGTGGGAGACCGAGCAAGGCGCGCCTCTTCTTCTGTTTGCGATGCCAAATGAAGAAACTCGCAGCAATGATTTTGAAGTGGGCATCCCAAAGCTGGCGAGTTTGATTCTTACGCATGACTTAGATGGGGAAATCCAAGGACTTAACGAGTTTGCACCTGACCACCCGCCAGTGAAGCCCTTGTTCTTTGGTTTCCGCGTGATGGTTGGTGTTGGTGTCCTTATGTTGCTTGTTAGCTGGTATGGCGCGGTGAAGCTAGCACGTAAAAAAGCGCTACCTAAACC
>NZ_JADDYG010000578.1:5882-8748 GCF_015163535.1 Vibrio sp. OPT46
TTACCTGTACACGGTATTAGCCATGACGTTCTCTGGTTGGATAGCCACACTGGCGGGTTGGTATGTTACTGAGATTGGTCGACAACCTTGGTTGGTCAGCGGTGTATTGCGAACATCCGAAGCCGTCACCACGGTTGCGAGCAGTAGCGTGATGACTTCGCTCATTATGTACTTAGCCATTTATGCTGCATTGCTGGTTGCGTACATCCATACCCTATTCTATTTGGCGCGCAAAGACGTTGCAGCCCATGAAGTCCCACTGACACAACAAGAGGCCTAATCATGCTCGACTATCTACCAGAAATTTATCTTCTGCTGCTTGGCTTCTCGGTCTTTATGTATGCCGTGCTCGACGGCTACGATCTTGGCGTCGGTATCCTTTTACCGAGTGATAATGAAGCGCAACGTGACCGAATGATAGCGTCTATCGGCCCTTTCTGGGATGCGAATGAAACGTGGTTGGTGTTAGCCGTTGGTATTCTGCTAATTGCCTTTCCTACTGCTCATAGCTTGATTTTGACGGAACTTTATATGCCGACCGCGATTATGCTTATCGCACTGATCATGCGTGGCGTGGCGTTCGACTTCCGAGCCAAAGCGAACTCGGATCATAAACCTCACTGGGATTGGTGCTTCAGAATTGGCTCGTTAGTCACCGCGCTAACCCAAGGCTACATGGTGGGTCGTTACATCATGGGATTTGAACAATCAACCGAAGCATTTGGCTTTGCTTGGTTAAGCGCACTTTGTGTAGCGGCGGCGTACGTTTACATCGGTGGCGCATGGTTAGTACTAAAAACGGAAGGTGATTTGCAAATACGCTCGGCCCGTTGGTCTCGCCGTGCTGGTTGGTTAGCAGCCTTAGGAATCTTGGTGGTTAGCGTTGTAAACCCAATTGTAAATCAACAAGTTGCCTTGCGTTGGTTCAGCTTCCCAGAAATCTTGTTGCTTGCCCCAGTTCCGTTAATTGTATTGGCAACCATCTTCCTAGTTGATCGCTATTTGCGTCAGGTTCCAATGGTGAATGATCTGGGTGTGCGCTGGCCTTTCTTTGGTGTCACTGTCATTTTCGCGTTGAGCTTTCTCGGGCTTGCGTATAGCTTCTTCCCAGAAGTTGTGCCGGGATTAATGACCGCACAACAAGCTGCCTCCTCGCCTGCGACGTTAATAATCGTGGGCTACGGTGTGATGATTGTTATGCCGGTGATATTGCTTTACACCTTTGTGGTATACCGGATCTTCAAAGGCAAAGCGACAGAACTTAGCTACAAGTAGGAAAGGGAATTCCTCAACAAAGCGCCGCTGCTCATGCGGCGTTTTTTTGCAGTACTCAACGACTAAAGTATCTACCCAAGGCGACTGAGTGGGAACGCTGAGAGAATGTAGCGGCAGCCAGTAGTTTGTTCCTAACTAGAACGAGATAACCGTTTCTCAACTATAGCGATACAGGCACAAAAACAGAAAGAATATTTGATGTTACAAAAGGTAGACCGCCACTTTAAAACGCTTTGAGTATTTTTTGCGCTCAATGTGGTGCAAGTATACTTATGCTTTTTATGACTTGTGAACACTCAATTGCATGTTATGTTGCTGTTGAAATCGTACATGAAATAAGGACAAGAACATGAAGATAAGATGCAAAACGACGCAAAGCATTGAAAAATTTAACCCTGATGACCTCAATCTAAACACAGATCTCTTTGGTATGATTGCTGTTGTATTCGTGTTCATGGCTGTTTTGCTTAGCATCTAGTAGCACTACGTTCATTCTTGTGGCCGTATTCATACCTCATGTGATATGGGTGCTAAATTCTAGATTAAAGCGGATGTGCTAACCCGCACCAATCAGATTATGGCTGCCTCTGTATAGCATCTTCAATTTTGGCGTTGTATAGAGGTGAGATGTGAATAGTTGGCTTGTAGATAGAATGGCGCTTGCACCTTGAGCACTCTTGTGTACTTTCAATTACGCATTACTTTAGTGTAGATACGAAAAAAGGCCTGACAAATCAGACCTTTTAGAATGTGGCGGTGAGTGAGAGATTCGAACTCTCGATACGTTGCCGTATACACACTTTCCAGGCGTGCTCCTTCAGCCACTCGGACAACTCACCGAATCAAATTTTGGTTAGCATCATTGGCTAACGAGGCGCTAATTTAATGATTATGTGCCTGATGGTCAAGGCTAAACATAAAAAAAAGCGCCCTTTTCGAATCGATTGCTCACTAAGTAACTAAATTGAGCAAAACTGGGGCATTTACATGCTTTGAGAATAACCGGGAACACGGAACCAACGGCGGCACATATCCAAGAAGTACCCATACAACACACCCATGCCACAAGAAATAACAGCGTTACTTGCCACTGCGGTCACAATTTGATCTGTAGACGCGCCAACCGCGAATAAGATACCCGCATAAACTGGAGATTGAAATAGTACATAAGCGACCAGATCAGAGATGTTTTTCATAAAGGAAGACGGCGACACCTTACTACCTTGATGCAGCACCCAATCACGAAAAACCCCATACGGCCAAGCAATGGCGATATTCACTGGAATCGATAGCGTACGCGATGCTAGAGATTGCTCAAATGTCATCCCTGAAATCAAAATCTCGACAATCATCCCTGTGATAAAGCAAAAAACAACCATAGCAAAGGTATCCGCTGCGGCGTGACGAATACAAAATGGTCCACGAGACTTCATTTACAAAACCCTTAAAATCAAACACTGCAATTAATGAAAATAATAAAACTATTAACCACCAAAAAGACATCAAGCCAGTTAATGATGCAATTAGAACACACAAAAACTAGCTTATGGCTCTGTATTTAAAATTAAGTTGTAAATTTATAACCAACTTT
>NZ_JADDYG010000578.1:8758-9430 GCF_015163535.1 Vibrio sp. OPT46
AAAAATAATAAAACTATTAACCACTAAAAAGACATCAAGCCAGTTAATGATGCAATTAGAACACACAAAAACTAGCTTATGGCTCTGTATTTAAAATTAAGTTGTAAATTTATAACCAACTTTTAAAGTAAAAGTAGTTTTTTTCACCAATGGCGAGTAAAAACGCCTAAAATTACGTAAAAATGGTACAAAAACACGGATTTCACTTACATAAAAAGGGGTTACGATAATTATTTTGACGTAAAGTTAGAACAAAACTCGGACTGTAAACAGTCACTCCTATAGCTTATGCTACCAAGCTGCGAAAATTCAGAGTATTACCGATATAATCACAGTAGAAGGTCTTGCTGCTTTACTCGTAAAAGTAAAACTGCAAGCCTGTTCATTGCAGGTTAGAAGAGTTTGTGACGACGCTGGATGACGTATGAATAGTAAGAACAATTTACAGTTGCGCCATATTGATTCAGTTATGGTGAGGCCAGCAAAATCGTTAATGTATCGATATCATCTTGGTCCGGGGATTGCTGACGCTTTAAGTTACTTCTTATCCGTTCAGCGACTGAAGAAACGTCGCCACTGAGTTCAAGGGGAGCCTCCGCAATGATCGCTGAAATAGCCTCAAGTGCTTCATTAAGATGTCCATTATCTAGAGCGACATAGAAGTTGAGTAAC
>NZ_JADDYG010000578.1:9440-16546 GCF_015163535.1 Vibrio sp. OPT46
GTTCACAGTTGCGCGATATTGATTCAGTTATGGTGAGGCCAGCAAAATCGTTAATGTATCGATATCATCTTGGTCTGGGGATTGCTGACGCTTTAAGTTACTTCTTATCCGTTCGGCGACTGAAGAAACGTCGTCACTGAGTTCAAGGGGAGCCTCCGCAATGATCGCTGAAATAGCCTCAAGTGCTTCATTAAGATGTCCATTATCTAGAGCGACATAGAAGTTGAGTAACCACTTTTCAGCATTAAAGCTATCTGCTGCATTTCCATCAAAGTCCGATTGGTACTGATATAACTGTGTCGCATGAAGATACAGTGCATCATTTAATTCAGACTCCACTATTGGTTTCGCTATTATGTGGTCTGCTCCTACATTAATCATACGCTCTTGTGTTTCTTTGAACACATCCGCTGTACAGCCAAAAATCAGTACCGACTTAGCAGGTGAACTCATTGCTCGAATGGCTGATATGGCCCCAACGCCATCTAGAACAGGCATATGATTATCCATCAGTATCAAATCAAATGGTTTGATCGCAACCTCATCGACTGCAAGCTGACCATTTTCGACACTTGTGCACTCAAAGCCCTTGGCTCGGAGGAAAGTTTCCATAATGATCGCATTTGTTCGGTTGTCTTCAACAATGAGTGCTTTCAACCCTTTACAGTTCAATTTATGTGTATTGATTGACTCTACTTTACCCGGCTTGCAAGGTGTAAGGGCAATTTCGACAGTAAAAGTCGTTCCAGCGTCCTCCTGACTCTCTACAACCACTTGCCCACCCATATGTTCCGCGATTTCTTTGACTATTGCTAAACCAAGCCCTGTACCACCAAACCGTCTAGTCGTTGATGACTCTGCTTGCTCAAAAGGACGAAAAATGCGTTTTTGTGCCTCTTTTGAAATACCAATCCCTGTATCTTTTACCTTTAGTATCAGCTTGGTGCCAGCCTTACTCGATTTCTCGGCTAGCTCTACCTCTACGATGCCACGATCGGTGAACTTAACAGCGTTATTGAGTAGATTGAACAGTACTTGACGCAAACGGGCTTTGTCATTGTTGTACCAACGACCCGTTGGTAAATGCGAGACTACTCTAAAGCGAAGACCTTTTTCTGCACATAGCGTTTGATAAACACTCTTGATACTGCCGATAATCGACTCAATTGGGAAAGGCTTATTTTCAAACTCAACATGCCCTTGTTCAATTTTTGAGTAATCTAAAATCTCATTGAGTAATGTCATCATGTGATCACCTGAATCATAAAGTGTTCTCAGGTGCTTACGCTGCTCATCGGTAAGTGGTGTTTTTAACAGTATCTGGGCAGTTCCTAGTACACCGTTCATTGGTGTGCGAATCTCGTGGGACAATGTGGCTAAGAATGCCGTTTTAGCGTTTGTCGAAGCCTGAGCTTTTATTCTCTCCTGCTCTAAATAGATCGTCTTTTCATTGAACTTCTCGATAAGCTGTCCGATTTCGTCATCGCTATCGTAGTCAATATCTATGATCCCACCAGTTTTCGAGTCATCAATCTTAGCGGCAATGCGAACAATTGGTTCAACAATATAGCGATTCAGTAAGTAGTAACCGACCAAGACACACAAGAGCAAAAATGGAATGATCCTCCCCTCAACGCTCATCACTTGTTCAAACACTTGATCGGCGACTTTAGCTTTTGCGTTGACAACTTCCATGCGCCAATCGAACTCTCCGAAATCAAGCTCGCTGACATAAATTTCGTCCGTCAGTTGAAAGTTGTGTTCAATAATCACGTTTGAGTCAGCATCGCGAACCACTACCCCCAAAGAATGCTGGTTCGTGTGCTCTCGAATAAACTGAAAAAGTGCATCAAGTGATAGGTCTACCGTTACAACTCCAGCGAATCGACCGTTTTGGTAGTACGGAGAAGACGCGGTAATCATCTGGACCTGAGTAAAGGTATCGATGTAAACCGTAGACCAACTAACAGAACCTACCGGAGCATCGGCGGCAGCGACATACCAGGCTTCATTATCATAACCGCCAGATTCGGGGTTATTGTAGGAGTGAATTTGGTCAATACCACTATCACTGTTTTTATTGAAGAATAGACTTTGATATCTCCATTGTTCTGCTTTTAGTTCGGGTTTAGGCCATACGCCACCACTAACAAGCATCTTGTCACTCAATTGAAGTATATGTGGAATTATTGTGTTGAGAGATTGAATATTTTCAGTCCCTTGGGCTAGCCCTACTAAGCTGCTCAATACACCTGTAGAACTGAGGAGGGGCTCTTTTATCTCAAGAGCCAGGAGTTGGGTACGTAACTCTAGGTTTTGCTCTAGCTTTTGTCTAACCGGTGGCTCAACAACCAAATAGGCGACAGAACCGATAGTGGCGATAAAGAAGCACAGGTAAAGTGTTAGGGCGAGAATGCTTTTTTTTCTAAGTGATGAGCGAATTTCCATAGATGTGTGAATCATTCCCTAATATCGATTTATCACTAATTGATTGGTAAGATGAGCGCAATCAACCAGCCCATTAACAAATGGTATTCTATTTTGAAACTACAAGACATCCTTTCTCTCCCAGAACTTGACGGTAAACTACTAAACCTAGCAAAAACTCAAGGCTTTGTAACAGCGATGGCTGCAGCGCCAAACGTATTAATGCCTCAAGAGTGGTTGCCATTCTTATGGGGTGGAGAAGAAACAGCGCCATTTACTGACGGTGAACAACTAGAGCAGTACATTGACGAGATTGTACAAATGTGGAACCAAACTCGTCCCGCTCTCCTAGAAGGCACTTGGCAGTGGCCTGCAGGGTGCGCGCTAGATGAGCAAGACATTGTAACAAGTCAGGCTCGCGATTTCTGTGAAGGTGTATTACAAGGCTGGCAACTTGCGCGTGATGACTGGGAAACGTTGATGCCTGAGGATAGCGAAGATAATGCCCTACTCGGTGGTGTTTTACTTTCTCTTACTATGCTTTACGACCCAGAAACAACCATTGAAACATTGGCCGAACAAGGTATGGAAGGCTTAGAGCAGTTTGAAGAGATCTTCAATGCAATGCCAGTGATGTTATGTGGTCTTACCCAGCGCGGTGTTGCATTAGCTGAAGAACAATAGACGCAACGCTGTCGACCATCAAGATTGAACGGCTGAATAGACAAAAAGCTCTCCAAATGGAGAGCTTTTTTGATCATGTTAAAATTACATGTGGAATATACCGCGCCATATCTTGAGTCACTAAGCTACTGTCTTCCCTAATCGAAATACCGGCAGCTCTATCATTGACCAACCAACTGCCAATTAACGTATGGTTTTGCCCAAACTTAGGTAGTGGATGGTATTGCTGGACGATATTGAATTTAGATTCATAAGGCCCTGACGTTTTAACAAAACGTTTTCCATCGATGACGATCTCGATGTTCGCGCCCTCTCGAGAAAATAGTGGCTTGATGACACAATCTCTCATAGTGTTCGCTTTTGAATCGTTAGCAAAATAAGCGGGCAAAAGGTTCGGGTGATTAGGAAAGCGCTCCCACAATAACGGTAAAAGTGCTTTATTGGATAGAATCGACTTCCACATCGGTTCTAACCAGTTTACGTTCGCAGTCGCTAAGTACTTCGCATATTCCTCTTCAAACATAAACTCCCAAGGGTAAAGCTTAAACATCCAACGAATCGCTCTGTCGTCAGCATCCACAAACAGACCATCTTCCGTCACTCCAATATCTTCGACATGCACGAATGCCGTTGCTAACCCTGCCTCTCGCGCGCAATCCTCTAAATACTGGACAGTCCCTTTATCTTCTTCAGTGTACTTGCAGCAGCTAAAGTGAAGTGTTTGTCCTGGTTGGTATTTTGCTATTTCGGCAAAGCGCTCGATCAAAAAGTCTTGAAGAATATTGAATTGATCCGCGCTCTGGTGAACTCGACCTTTATTTACAACATCTTCTAGCCACACCCACTGCCAAAAGCCAGTTTCAAACAAGCTGGTTGGCGTATCCGCATTGTTTTCCAGTAATTTTGCAGGCGAGGTCCCGTTGTACGCGAAATCCAGCCGCGAATAAAGCGAAGGTTCGCTTCGTCTCCATGAAGAAGCGACCTGCTCCCACATAGATTCAGGGATCGCACATTGCGTCAGCAACCGCTCACTCCGAACGACTTCATCCACAATAACCAGGCACATCTGATGCAGCTCTTCAGTGGGCGCTTCTATATCGCGCTCAATTTGCTCCAGCGTGAATTGATAGTAAGCACTCTCATCCCAATACGGTTGGTCATACATGGTATGGAAACCAAAACCAAACTGGCGTGCTAATTCACGCCAGTTTTCGCGCTCTTGTATTTCTCGTCGAAACATAGTTCTTTTTAACCGCCTCGACTGACCGACACCGCTTTACCAAACCCGCCTCGAGACATCGCCCTGCCAATGGTGCCGCCACCACTTTTATTAAGGCTATTCGTCGCAACTTTGGTCGGCTGATTTCGGTAGGAGCCAAAGAATTGCCCTGCTCCATTATAGAATTTGGATTTATAACGGTACATCGGCTCTGAGTAATAGCTCTTGTTATAACCTTTCAACCCGCTTAATGAGCGACTGTAAAAAAAACCGCCAAAGTTAGGTACATAAGCTCGGGAACTGGAACTGTAGTAACAATCATCCTCGTAGAAATCATTCTCGCATTCGAACTCGCTGCGGTAGCGAGGGGCATTTTGTTCGGCACGAGCTAAAGCTTCTTGGTATGCAATGTCACACTGTTCACTAAACTCAGGCGAGTTAGATTTACACTCATCGGCATCAGAAAAAATGTACCCTTCTGTTTTTGACTCGTACGTAGCAAAGAAGAAAATACCACCAAAGGCAGCAAAGGGAAGAATTTTCCCAAGCTTTAAGCTTTTGTCCATGGAAGAACGTTTAACGTTAGAACTCCGCTTCATCGTTCCTCCTAGTAGGTCATGCACGCGGCATTCAATACGCCAACCGAAACAGAAACTGCTGCTAATACGATACCGGCTGGCAGTTCATCTTTTTCGATACGCTCTGCCACTTTCGGAAGTAAAATAAAGCGTACAATTGCAAATGCGATAATTTGAGCAAGCATTGCAACAACGCCCCACACCATAAAATCGACGATATTGACCGAGTTTTTTGCCGCCCCCGAAATCGCGAGACAGTAACCAAGGAAAGCCCCACTTAGCGCAATCGCTGCTGCTGTATTTTGTTTTTCTTTAATCAGATGCCACTCATCGTATGGCGTCAACTTGACGTAGATGAACTTAAACGCCAATACAAAAATAATAGAAACAGAGAAATAGAGTAAAAAGTTTGGGAAGCCTGCTAACAGGCCGGCAATCATGTGCATTATTGTTCCTTGTTCATTTCTTTCCAGGCAAAATCTTCAATACGTTCATCTGCAATGTAAAACAGCTTGGTACTCGCGGGTACTTCAGCATCTAAATCTGGGTTGAGTTGAATACCATCGCCAATATCAAAAGCAATCAGCGTGGCATGATGGCGTCTTTTGAGAAAAACGAAGAGATTCTCAATAGTGGTGGCAGACTGACCCTCGGGATAAATAACTGAGTATTGCGTCATACCTCGTGTTGAAGCCAAAAGCTCCTGATGAAGCGCACTTGAGCCCGGGTCAACCGCCGCTTTTGCCAACATTTCTGCGCCAACAGCAGGTATGCATTCCGCTTTCGGGCAATGCTGACTTAGAAGTCGGCCTAGCGCTTCATCTTTAAAGTAAGCGACCAAATGAGCGGAAGGGTTTACAGATGCGCAGTATAGAGCGGCTGACAAGGTAATGTCGTCCGAGAGATTATCCACAATAATGCAAGCGGCTTCGGCAATATTGGCGTTTTTCATCTCTTGCGAATCGGTATAACTGGTCACTTTGATAAAACTGATTTCGCCAGGTAACGGGTTCTCTATTTCTGAACGGCTGCATAAAACAATCGGGCGCTTTCCCTCTTCTTCATGTTGTAACATGCGAATAAGGTGCATCGTTCTCGATCCATTCCAGCCCAACAATACAATATGGTTTTCCACTCTTACTCTCCGTTTTCCTAAAATACCCGCTCGCCAATAGTCCATCGCTGCTCCAGCGACACGCCCCAATAATGCGGCGAATAAGCTCAAACCGCCGGGGATTACAAATAGTACGACAACCCATTTACCCAAATCAGTTACAGGAGAATGGTCGCCATAACCCACCGTACTCGCCGTAACCATGAGGTAATAGATAAAGTTAGCGAAACTGTCTGTTAATGCGGTTTCACCAGCGAGAACCAGCAGCCACCATGAAAGGCTCACATATAAGCCACTAAAGATGAGAAGGCTTCGGTTGCTCAATTTAAGAAGGTGGGAACTAAGCCACTTTTTAACTACTAACCACACCGCCATAAATTTATGACCTCGATATTCATTGATTGCATCAATAGTAACTCATTGATAGTAAGACACAAAAAAACCAGCCATATTCGGCTGGTTTTTGAGATTTACTTTCAGTTACGCCTACTTTTTAAGCATTACCTTTCACTTGCATATTTAGCTGCTCAGCAAAACCTAGCATGCGGTTAAGCGGTATAAGGGATTTAACACGCAGTTCTTCGTCAACAAAAATCTCGTGCTCTTCACCACCTTCACTAAGCGCTTTCTCAATTGCTTTCAAACCGTTCATTGCCATCCAAGGACAGTGTGCACAGCTGCGACATGTTGCGCCTGCACCTGCGGTTGGCGCTTCGATAAGTTCTTTCTCTGGCACAAGTTGCTGCATTTTAAAGAAAATGCCTTTGTCTGTCGCAACGATCATTTGTTTGTGAGGAAGCTCTTTCGCTGCTTTGATCAGCTGACTCGTTGATCCAACGGCATCGGCAAGTTCTACGACGCTTGCTGGTGACTCAGGGTGAACCAAAATAGCCGCATCTGGATACACGCTCTTCATTTTTCGTAGCGCATCAGCAGAGAACTCATCATGAACCACACACTCACCCTGCCAAAGCAGCATATCTGCGCCAGTTTTGTTAGCGATGTACGATCCTAGGTGACGGTCTGGTCCCCAAATAATTGGCTTATCTTCAGCGTCTAAGTGTTCCACGATTTCAAGCGCAAT
>NZ_JADDYG010000579.1:0-275 GCF_015163535.1 Vibrio sp. OPT46
AAGATGCTGACACCACAAGAAATACAACTTGTAGCTTTTTAAATAGTTTTATTTTCATTTAACCTAGATTCCAACTAACTGTTATTTTTTAAAACTAACCCCTCTCTCTCAAATTGTATATTCAATAAGTTTACTCATATGGGCCCAGTGCAACCATGTTAATACGTTCTATGTATCAGAAACAATTCATTTATTTCCAATGACACTAGTGAGATTATGCGACGTGATTGGAATCTCACTTAAGTTTTCATGGACCTATCGCGCTGAAAATTGAA
>NZ_JADDYG010000059.1:0-326 GCF_015163535.1 Vibrio sp. OPT46
GAGCAAAAAGACGAGCACAACTACCGTATTACTATGGCCGTTGCTGGCTTTGCTGAAGAACAGCTCGATCTGACTCAAAACGAAAACATGTTGATTGTAAAGGGCGAACGTAAAGCCGAAGAAGGCAAAAACTATGTTTACCAAGGTATTGCAGAACGTGATTTTGAACGTAAATTCCAGCTAGCGGATTACGTAAAAGTTGTCGGTGCATCAATGGAAAACGGTCTACTTCATATCGATTTAGTTCGTGAAATCCCTGAAGCCATGCAACCACGTAAGATTGCTATCGGTGGTAACAACCTGATTGAGAACAACTAATCAGTTAA
>NZ_JADDYG010000580.1:0-287 GCF_015163535.1 Vibrio sp. OPT46
ATTGTTGTCTCTGTCGTCTTTGGCGTATTAGGCGTGATGTTAGAGCTCTTCGCACTGACGGCACTTTGGGAGCATCAGCAAACGATAGCCGATGTTTTTTTCCATGAATCTCTCTACTTCATCGTATTTTTAATCCCACCATACTTCCTCTGGAAGTTGATTAACCGCCCTGAATTGGTTTCTGCTGATCAAGCTTATTTGGCAATGAAGTTAGAGGCTGAAAGTCGACAATGAGTCGATTTAGTGAGTAATGAAAAGAAGAGGCTATGAGAAAACATTAGCCTCTT
>NZ_JADDYG010000581.1:0-373 GCF_015163535.1 Vibrio sp. OPT46
AAGGCACTCGTGAAAACACCGAATGTATAACTCGCGGACAAATAATATGTAGCAGCGAAAGAAGTGATGAGTATGGAAGCCAAACCCAATATTTTTTCTTTAATTAGTTCGAACACAATAAGATGTCTAATAGCAAATAATAGCAAATAATAGCATAAATCTATGCCATTTTTGTCTAAAATACAATAGTGAAAGCTGCTAGCATAGGCTTATTATTGAGTCAAATGTTAGTTTCAATTTGCTAGTCTCAGAAGTGATATCGGTTCAATAGACTAATTACTCAACAAATTGTAGAAATATTTGCGTAATGCGACCTACAAATAGGGATATAGCTCACACATATGCAACAAATGATGAAAATTTATTTAAGTTT
>NZ_JADDYG010000582.1:0-236 GCF_015163535.1 Vibrio sp. OPT46
TCGCTTTGATTACGATTATCGCTGTTATCGTTAAAGCTACTGTTGATACTAGAGTCACTGTTGTCGTTGTTGCTACGTCTTACAGTAGTACTAGAGTCACTGTTGTCGTTGTGGCTTCTATTTGTGTTAGTACTTGAATCACTACTATCACTATTTAGGCTCACATCAAGATCAGCACTGGTACTGTTGTCGTTAGCGTTAGACGTACTATTGTCGTTGTGGCTTTGAGCTGTGTT
>NZ_JADDYG010000583.1:0-348 GCF_015163535.1 Vibrio sp. OPT46
TTGTTTTGTCAGCTTTCCAAATTGTTAAAGAGCTAGATTTTCTGATGAAAACCATTTTTAAAGATTCTTTTTCAAGAACACTTAAAGATGGTGGAGCTATGCGGGATCGAACCGCAGACCTCCTGCGTGCAAGGCAGGCGCTCTCCCAGCTGAGCTATAGCCCCATCAAGGTGTCGATACTGTCGCCAATTCCTTGGGAAAGAAATTGGTGGGTCTGAGTGGACTCGAACCACCGACCTCTCGCTTATCAGGCGAACGCTCTAACCACCTGAGCTACAGACCCAGTATCGTCTCTTTACTTTATAAACCGTATCAATCTGTGTGAACACTCATCGCAATAATCATCGT
>NZ_JADDYG010000584.1:0-6283 GCF_015163535.1 Vibrio sp. OPT46
CGCACATCAGATGCAAGTAGGATCGGGTCCTTTGTATTTTCCGCGGATTCCAACATTGTGTTGGCAATCGTGCGAATATCTTTTAGTGGCACTTGGTCCAATAAAAGCTGACGATATACTTTCAGCTGCTGTGCTGGATTAAGTGCTGCTGCTAATGCTTCTGCTAGTTTCGGGGCTTGTTGT
Source organism: Vibrio sp. OPT46 (assembly GCF_015163535.1). Taxonomy (NCBI): domain Bacteria; kingdom Pseudomonadati; phylum Pseudomonadota; class Gammaproteobacteria; order Vibrionales; family Vibrionaceae; genus Vibrio; species Vibrio sp. OPT46. The sequence continues at coordinate 184 of NZ_JADDYG010000584.1, forward strand.
GTCAAACGCTGGGTTATTGCTTCCACATCGTCGTGCGTAAACAATTCTGCAAGGTTTGTCTTCATGATTTTACTAATATGAGTGGCTATAACAGTGCCATCGTCGACAACTTGGTAACCCATATTAAGTGCTTTTGCTTTATCTTGATGCTCAATCCACACAGCTGGCAACTGATAAGCAGGATCGCTACCCAAAATGCCATCTACCTCACCGTAAGTTTCGCCAACCGCTATCGCCATTAAACGCTCTGGTTCAATAAAACCTTGCTCAATGACTTCGCCATTTAGAGAAATTGTGTATTGGTTTGGCTTGAGGCTCAGGTTGTCACGAATACGAACTTCAGGTAATAAAAAGCCAACTTGTTCAGAAAGGTTTCGACGCACACCGCGGATACGTTGTGATAAAGGAGCCCCTTGTTCTTTGTTGACTAGATGGACGAGTCGGTAACCAAGCGCAAGTGATAATGTTTGGACGTGAGGAATATCATCCCATGTCAGCGGTGTATCATCGTCTTGCATTGCTTGTGAAAGTGCTTCGACCTCTTCAATCTGGGAGTCTTGCACTGGCTTCTTGGTTTGACGCCACCCTGCGAACGCTAATGCGCCAGAAAACGCAAAAAAGGCTAGGTGTGGCATACCCGGTACCATACCGATTACCGCCATAATACCTGCGACAGTAAATAGCGTTGCAGGAGTTGCCAGTAATTGCTTTTGCATGGTTTCCGACATGCCATTATCGCTATCATTAATTCGCGTAACGATAATCGCGGCAGCCGTTGCCAATAGTAGTGAAGGAATTTGAGCAACTAGACCATCACCGATTGTGAGTAGGGCATAAGTTTTAAAGGCGTCAGACGCAGCGAGTCCATGCTCGAAGACACCAATACTAATACCACCAATGATATTGATAAACAGAATCAACAAACCTGCGATGGCATCGCCACGCACAAACTTTGATGCACCATCCATCGAACCATGAAAATCGGCTTCGTTGGCGACTTCTTTACGGCGTAAGCGAGCCGTTTCCTGATCGATAAGGCCAGCGTTTAAGTCGGCATCAATTGCCATTTGTTTGCCTGGTAAAGCATCCAACGTAAAGCGGGCTGAAACCTCAGAAATACGTTCACCACCTTTGGTGATTACGACGAAGTTGATGATCATCAAGATGACGAACACCACCATACCAACGACGTAGTTACCGCCAATGACGACTTCACCGAATGCTTGAATGACCTTACCCGCTGCGTCACCACCATTATGTCCTTCTAGGAGTACAATTCGCGTAGAAGCCACGTTCAATGTGAGACGTAATAATGTTGCGACCAGCAAAATAGTTGGAAAAACAGAGAAATCTAATGGTCGCTTTGCGGTTGTGCTGACCAGCAATACTAGGATTGCTAAGACGATATTAAAGGTAAACAGCGCATCCAGTAGCAGAGGAGGCAAAGGAAGAATCACCATTGCTAATATCATTAGCAAGACGATTGGAATGCCAACGTAGCCTTTGGTTGATGTTTGAAGTTGTTTTAACCGGTTAAGCATACTTTCGTGTCCTTGGATAAACGCGGGTTAATCAGTGCTGCAAATGTTTTGGAATCGAAAAATGAGGTAAAGGAATTGGCTCTTTTCCCTCACCTTTACGAAAGGCTTTCAATTGCAAAACGTAAGTAAGAATATGTGCCACTGCGATGTACAGTTGGCTTGGGATTGCTTGTTCAATCGCCGTCGTGTGATAAATCGAACGGGTAAGTGGCGGGGAGTTAATGATTTCCACTTTGTTTTCTCGGGCGATACGTTGAATGTGCATAGCGGTTTCGTCTACACCTTTTGCGACGACAAAGGGCGCGTCAGAAAGTGAAGGCTCGTATTTCAGTGCGACTGCATAGTGCGTTGGGTTAGTGATGATCACGTCAGCCGTCGGCACCATTTTATCGATCTTACGGCGCGCAAACTGTTGCTGTATTTGACGAATACGTTGCTTTACTTCCGGACGACCTTCATTATTTTTAAATTCCTCTTTCAATTCTTGTTTCGTCATGCGGAGTTCTTTTAGGTGTTCCCAACGCTGATAAGGAATGTCGATAACCCCAAATAACAACAAGGCGAAGCCCATTAAGAGTAAGCCTTCAAACAGAATTGACATTACTAGAGAAAAACCTTGGCTGAGCGGGAGATTTTGCATGCCAAGTAATGGCTGTAAGTGGTTGTCTAAATAGCCATATAAGATGCCGAATATCACGGCTACTTTGAACGTTGACTTTAAGAGCTCAACCACTGAGCGGGTCGAAAAAATGCGCTTTATCCCGCTCAAAGGATTAATTTTGCTGAGCTTTGGCATCACGTTCGCGGGACGGAACATCCAGCCGCCTAGCACAAGGCTACTACCACAGGTCACGATAATAATGACGGTAAACAATGGTAATAGCATGTCTATGATGACCGCTAAACTTTGTCCCAATTGCTCGACAAGTTGTTTAGGATTTTCTAGGTCGGCTCGCGTCAGCATCATGTTGTAGCGAAAGATACCCGACATGCTTTCCCAAATACTATTAAGCTGAGAGTAAAAGTAGAGCGCCACCGCTAGAAATATCACCGCAGTAGTAAACTCTTTCGCGCGAGGAATTTGTCCTTCCTGGCGGGCTTTCTTTACCTTCTGCGGTGAGGCTTTTTCAGTTTTGTCTTGAGAAGATTGATCGCTCATGCTCCCCCCAACATAAAGTTACTCAAGTGTCTAATGGTGTCGTGAACGAGCGCCGTGTAGCGACCAGGAACACCAGAAACTGAGATTAATACGCTGAATAGACCCAGCAGCATCGTCATAGGAAAACCTAACGCATAGACATTAAGTGATGGTGCGGCTCGGTTCATTACACCAAAACTGATGTTGGCTAGAAGCATGGAAACAATAGCGGGCAAAGCCAAAGCGAGTGAAGAGGCAAACATCCAACCGAAAATATTGACAACACCTTGCAGAGAAAGCGATGTGATACCAGATCCGACTGGCCAAACAACAAAGCTTTGAATCACGATATCTATGACGAGTAAGTGTCCTTCTAGCGCGAGGAACAACAAGGTTGAGAAAATCAGAAATATGCGTCCCAAAATGGCGACAGAAAGCCCGTTAATAGGATCATTCATCATCGCCATACCTAAGCCCATTTGCAGAGAAATCACCTGGCCAAGCATGGTGAAAACGTTAAAGAGCATGTGCAAAATTAACCCAAACATTACTCCCCAAATAGCTTGCTCAAAAGCAAGGAACAGGGAAGTCATAGAGAATAACTCGACTTGTGGCATGGGTGGCATTAACGGTCCAGTAATGACAACGATCGAGAGGGCCAGTAAAGTACGAACCCAAACAGGAATAATCGCATCACCAAAGAAAGGCATTGAAATAAATACGGCTCCCACACGAAAAAACGGCCACCAGAGTTGACCGAGTATCGCCGAGAGCTCTGCAAATGTGATGGCCATTAGCCAATCATCCCTGGTATGTTGTGGAACAAGAAATCAAACAGTTCCATGATCTTACGTAGCATCCAGTGACCTGCAAAAATCACCATTAATAAGGTAACGAGCAAACGTGGCAAAAAGCTGAGTGTTTGCTCGTTGATTTGTGTGGCAGCCTGAAATACGGCGATACACAAACCGACAATTAAGCCTGGAACAACCAATACGGCAACCATCAAAATGATCAGCCATACTGCATCGGAAAATAACGTTACGGTTAGTTCTGGGGTCATAACTGCTCCTAGTTAACCGAAGCTGGCAGATAAGGTGCCAACTGTCATTGCCCAACCATCCACGAGTACAAATACCACCAACTTAAAGGGAAGTGAGACAATCAAAGGTGATAGCATCATCATACCCATTGCCATCAGGACACTGGCGACAACCAAGTCGATGACCAAAAACGGGATGAAAAGCATAAAACCAATTTGGAAGGCGGTTTTCAGTTCACTAATGACAAATGCAGGCAAGACAACGGCAAATGAAATATCCTCAACGTTTTGGTCGAGAGGCTCATTGGCAATACGTAACATTTGTTCAAGAGAGCTTTGGTGCGTCTGTGCCAACATGAACTCTCTCACTGGTTTCTCTGCAACAGAAAAAGCCTGTATTAGCGTGATTTCGCCGTTGTCGTATGGCTGAAACGCATTTTCATAAATATCGCTCCAGACAGGGCGCATAATCAGTAACGTCAATGCGAGAGCGATCCCGACCAACACTCTGTTAGGTGGGCTTTGTTGAAGACCAAGAGCTTGGCGCAAAATCGCAAGGACAACGACAATTCGAGTAAAGCTCGTCGCCATCAAAATAAATGCTGGAAGAAAACTGAGCGCCGTCATCAACAACAGAATTTGCAGTTTAACGCTGTATTCTTGTTGTGTGTCGCCATCAGAAACGGACAAGATAGTTAAGCCGTTGTCAGCCGCCATTGTTGGGAAAGCAAACAAAAGTGACACCAATACCAAAAGAGGTAACCAACGGTGCCAAGCGCTCAGATTTTTCATTGTGATGCCTACCTAAGATTATTGACCAACGCCACTCAATGCAGAGTCATGTACATCGATCAGACGAAGTCCATACTTATCATTGACAACGACAACTTCAGCGTGGCCCATAAGAGAACCGTTTACTTTCACGTCTAAAGGCTCGCCATTGAGCTTTTCCAACTCGATAACCGTGCCTTCACCCGCTTTCATTAAGTCCCCAAGTGGGATCTCCTTACTCGCAACTTCCAGCGTGACTGTGACAGGAATGCTTTTGAAAAAGCTAAGGTCACGTTCCGCAGTGGCTGGTTCTTGTTGGAGCGTATCTTCGGCTTCAAAGTCTTCTAATTGAAAATCATCAAAGTTCAGTTCTTCTGCGTCGAATGCATTAGTTTCTAGCGCTTCGCTCATCGCTGCGGTTCCTTATCAGGGTTAAAGATCAAAACAAGTTGGCCGTCTTGCTCGGCAATACGACCTGTAAATAGAGATTGGTTGCCAATGCTTACTGGAACCGTGTTAAGAAGCTCAATAGGTAAAATATCGTTGGGTTGTAAGCCAACCACATCACTTAAAGGCATCTTCTTTTTACTTAGAACAACGTTCAGTCGAACGGGGGTCGTCTCTAAAGAACGACAGAAAGGTTGAAACAAATCGGTATCAGGTTGCAGTTCAAGCTGCTCGATCAGCGTTTGAATAAGATGACCATCTAGCTTGAGATGAATTGAGCCTTGATGATCGTCAAACGCAATGTTTAATTGAACGTTAATGCCAATTCCTCTAGGGGTCTCATACTCACCCGTGTCCCACATTTCACCAGGAGCAAGCCAACCGATGATGATTCGACTGATGCGCTCTTGTAAACGTAAGTCACTGGCCGTCAGAGTAGCGGCTGAACGCTCTGCACTTGCACCATAAAATCTATCAGCCAACTTTATTAGCGTGTGAGGGTTACCATGGATGAATACCATGCCGCCTTCCTGATGTTGATAGGTCGACGTTTGCTCTTTGTCCATCTCAACCGATGTAAAGCGGTGCAAGTCTACTGAGGTTAAGCTAGCTTCCACTTTTCCTGTGCTGAGCCAATTTTGTAATTCAGTCGTAAGGTTTGAGCAAGATTCTGAAATTAAATTATCGAGCTTCTCACGAATGATATGAATAGGTTTGCCTAATAATTCTACATCAAGTAGTTGACTATCAGAAATAGGCTCGCTAACTCTATTTTCCATTTATATTTTACCGTGCGTTAACAATCGAAAGTGTTTTAACTTAATGGCGTGTAGTCTACACAGAAATTTTAATGATCTTTTAGCTCCAAACTCTAAGATTGTGACTTTAGTTCACATGTTGCTTTGTTCATATAGTCATAATCTTTTAATGAAATTTAAAAAGAGTTAGTTTTCTTTATAAATCGCTTAATAAATAAAATAACAATGTTGAGCGTTTTAGTTGTTATAGATTTTTTAAATTGCCTTTATGGCGTAACAACAACTTCAAACAAATAAATTATAAGATACTGTTTTTTATGCTTAAAGCTTCCGTTGGAGGCTAAGCGTGCTCTCTTGAGCGTTTTGTAACCAATTTTAATATTCAGAATAGGTAATTAAAATG
>NZ_JADDYG010000584.1:6293-11254 GCF_015163535.1 Vibrio sp. OPT46
TTTCAAATAAATAAATTATAAAATACTGTTTTTTATGCTTAAAGCTTCCGTTGGAGGCTAAGCGTGCTCTCTTGAGCGTTTTGTAACCAATTTTAATATTCAGAATAGGTAATTAAAATGATTAGCTATGCCAGTTCTCTCGGCTTGGTGGCATATTTAATTAAACGGTTTAAGTCATGGGAATGTAAGATATACATGAATCATGTCCGTTTGATAATTTGTAACACAATTATTGTTATCAGTTTTATTTTTTCAAAAGTGTCATATTCAGAAGAAGTCTTAACAATCCCTATGGACCTCTCTAAATGGACATATGAGGGAAATAAATTCAAGTGCAACTTGTTGCAATCAAATAATGACTATGGGAAGTTTTATTTCCTAGCGGAACCTAATAATAAATTCTATTTTATTTCCGATATAGAATATGAAAACAATAAATGGAAAACGATTGCTTTAACAACTCAAAATGCTCCTTGGAGTAATGAGCTTTATAGAAAAGAATTTGGCTCCCTTGAATTTACTAAGCCGTCTCAGCGTTTCATCTTTAATAAAGGCGCTGAAGAATTCATGGATTCAATTGCTTCGGGTAGTTGGGTGACGCTGTCACTTAAAGGAAGTAATGCTTCCTCTGTTTCAGAGATTGTGATTCCTACTCTTCAAATTCAAAACGCATTGAAATCATTTAATGCGTGTCGCGCGCGATTGCCTAAATTGTCTTTTTCAGAGGCAAGGGATATGGCGCTCTCATTTGAGTTTGGTCAGAAGACGTTAAGTCGTGGACAGAAAGCAACACTAGAAGCGCTGTATAGCTATGTATCTGTGGATGATCGAGTGACCAAAATCCTCATCGACGGTCACACCGATAACGTTGGTTCAAGTTTAACGAACCTTTCTGTGTCACGTACTCGAGCAGAGCAAGTCACCAATGCTTTGATTGAGCTTGGGGTCGACGAGTCGATGATCGAAACACGAGCTCATGGTTCACGTTACCCAATTGCCAGCAATAACTCGGTTAATGGCCAAGCAAAAAACCGACGTGTCACCCTGCGTTTAGTGAGGGACAACGAGTATACGGCTACGAAACACCACCCAGCTCTACAATCACAAAATCAACAAACGAAAGTTAAGGTTCAATGATGACGAAAACGAAAATTTTGTTGGTTGAGCCAAATGAAGCTCTTGCTCAACCAGTATTGGATGTGTTGCAAAATGCAGGTTACACCGCGAAACACACTCGTACTGGTCGAGGCGCTTTGCTTGAAGAGCGAGCAGAAATCACTTTAGTGAGCTCTACGCTGCCGGATATGTGTGTTCGTGAGTTTGTCGCGTGTCACCAAAAGCAGCGAAATTCGGGTGTTGTTATTGCGATTGTCGATCAAGAACAAGGCATCTTGGCTGCTGAGACGATGAAAGCGGGCGCTACTGATTATCTATTACGCCCATTTGAATCTAATCAGTTGGTTAATCTGCTTAAACGTGTTGAAGCGTTAGGTAAGCCAATGGCCAACATTGTTGCGGAGTCTTGGAGAAGCAAACAAGTTCTGCAATTGGCGCATCGTGCAGCATGTACTAACGCGAGTGTGCTTATTACAGGTGAATCGGGAACGGGTAAAGAAGTGCTGGCGCGATATGTGCATGAGCACTCTCCGCGTATCAATGGTCCATTTGTGGCGGTTAACTGCGCCGCCATTCCAGAGTCAATGTTAGAGGCTGTGCTATTCGGTCATGTAAAAGGCGCGTTCACCGGAGCGACAAATTCTCAAAGCGGTAAGTTTGAAGAAGCAAATGGCGGGACGATTCTGCTTGACGAGATTGGTGAAATGTCACCTGCGGTTCAAGCGAAATTGTTACGCGTCCTTCAAGAGCGTGAAGTAGAACGTGTTGGTAGCCATAAAGCCGTTCAGCTCGATATTCGTGTTATTGCGGCAACCAACAAAGACTTACGTGAGGAAGTTCAAAAAGGCACGTTCCGTGAAGATCTTTATTATCGATTAGATGTGCTGCCTCTGCACTGGCCGCCTTTGCGTGAAAGAAAAGAGGACATTCTACCAATTAGCCAATTCTTTATTGAAAAGTATCAAGATAGCAGCCGCTGTCACCTATCCCAAGATGCGATTAGTGCGCTGAGTCAGTATCACTGGCCGGGCAATATTCGTGAGTTGGAAAATGTCATTCAACGCGCTTTGGTCATGCGTCATGGTGATTACATTACAGCCCATGACCTGATGCTGCCTATTGAGCTTGTCGCGTCAGTTCCTACAGCAGAGCCAACTGCAAGTTTTGGTCATGTAGAAGCGAAGAAGCAAGCTGAATATCAGTTTATTTTGGAAAAGTTACGTCAGTTTGGTGGAAACCGAACGAAAACCGCAAACGCGCTTGGAGTCTCTACTCGAGCGCTACGCTACAAGCTCGCAGCAATGCGAGAACATGGTATTGATTTACAGTCGGCACTAGGCTCGGCTGCCTAATAGGAGAAAAAATAGATGGCAAGTCAACCTACTCATGCGGTCTCGGCAGAGCAACTTATGTTGTCAAAAATGCAGGCGATGCAGGCACAAGTGCAGCCGCCAGAGTTTATCGTGAGTGCAAATCCTTTAGATCAACAATCACTAAACGCACCTTTATCGTTCTCACAAGCGATGACAAATGTGTTGGATACAGTGAATCAACATCAATCAGTGGCTAGTCAAAAAATGACGGCCGTAGAAACAGGAAAAAGTGATGACCTAGTTGGTGCAATGGTCGCGAGCCAAAAAGCCAGCTTGTCCTTTAATGCTTTGATGCAAGTGCGCAACAAAGTCGTGACCTCATTTGAAGATATTATGAAGATGCCGGTGTAATTCATGTCAGAACTAACCCCCCAAGTCGCCGGAAACACAGCTATGGCTACCGGCACAGCACAGACATTTTCTACTGCCAACGGCATGGACGATGTGACAACGAAGCTGAAGCAAATCTGGTCTAGCAGTCAGAGAAACTTAGTGCTATCTGCGGTGTTAGCTGCGATTGTTGCAGCGATTATTGTGGTTGCACTATGGAGTTCCTCGCAGAGCTTTCGTCCGCTATATAGTCAACAAGAGCGTTTTGATATCGGCGAAATTGTGTCGGTATTAGAAAGCGAAGGCGTAAGCTACCGCATGCAAGAGCAAAATGGACAAGTTCTTGTACCAGAAGGTGAGGTTGCGAAGGTACGCATGTTGCTTGCATCAAAAGGTGTTAAAGCTAAGCTGCCGACAGGTTTGGATTCGCTCAAGGAAGATAGCTCTCTTGGTACGAGCCAATTTATGGAAACAGCGCGTTATCGTCATGGTTTAGAAGGTGAGTTAGTACGTACTATCATGTCTTTGAACTCAGTAGCGAACGCGCGTGTTCATTTAGCAATACCTCGTCAAACTCTATTCGTCCGCCAAAACAGTGAGAATCCTTCAGCATCTGTCATGCTTGAGCTCAAACCTGGTGAAGACTTAAAGCCTGAACAAGTTGAAGCGATCATTAACCTAGTGGTCGGCAGTGTCACGGCAATGAAGCCAGAATTTGTTTCTGTCATTGACCAGTATGGCCGTCTTCTTAGTGCGGATGTCGCTTCTGCGGAAGCCGGTAAAGTAAACGCGAAATATCTTGAATACCAGAAGAGTGTTGAAAAACAGATCATCCAACGCGCAGCAGATATGCTTACGCCGATTGTGGGGCCGAGTAACTTCCGAGTACAAGTCGCTGCCGATCTGGACTTTAGCCAAGTTGAAGAAACACAAGAAATTTTGGATAACGCACCGGTTGTGCGTAATGAGCACACCATTCATAACAACTCGGTTGATCAAATTGCGTTGGGTGTTCCTGGTTCTCTAAGTAACCAACCGCCAGTGACAGGATCTGGTGAAGTGGAAACGAACGATAGCCAAAACACGAATGCGCGATCTGAAGTGAATCGTCAATATGCTGTAGGGAGCAGTGTTCGTCGTACTCAATACCAACAAGGCCAAATAGAAAAGCTTAGTGTATCGGTTCTGTTGAACTCCAAAGCTTCGCCAGATGGTGTGGCGTGGAGTGAAGCCGATAAAGAGCAAATCTCAAACATGATCATGGATGCTGTTGGTATCTCTGCCACACGTGGTGACAGCTTAAGTTTAATGAGTTTCAACTTCACCCCAATTGAAATTGATGCTCCTCCTGCACTGCCGTGGTGGCAAGACCCTACAGTACAGCAGCCAATACGCTACGTTATTGGTGGCTTGTTAGGCTTGGCGATGATCTTCTTCGTACTGCGTCCATTAATCATGCACCTAACTGGCGTTGATAAACCTGTGCCTGAGCTAAATTTTGCTGAGCCTCAGGAAGAACCTGACTACGAAAACTTGCAAACGCGTGAAGAACGCGAGCATGAAGAAGTACTTGATCGCCGCCTATCTGAAAAAGGCATCTCAGCCTCTTCAGGTTTAGATGTAAACAGCGACATGCTACCGCCAGCAGGCTCGCCATTAGAAATTCAATTGAAACACCTACAGCTTATTGCTAATGAAGAGCCAGAGCGCGTAGCCGAAATACTGAAACAATGGGTAAACATCAATGAACACAGTTCTATCAAAGCAGACGCTTAGTTATGTTGAACAAACCGCGCTCGTGCTATTAGGCATGGGCGAGGATGCCGCAGCGAAGGTTTTGCAACACTTTAGCCGTGATGAAACCCAGCGTGTGACTCGTGCAATGGCGAAGTTAAATGGCATTAAGAGCGATTCTGCTCGTGGTGTTATTCAAACTTTCTTTGAAGATTTTCGTGAGCACAGCGGTATTCGAGGAGCCTCGAAGGAATACCTATCTAATACATTGCGTAAAGCATTGGGTAACGATTTGGCAAAAGGGTTATTGAATACCTTATATGGCGATGAAATTCGCAACAATATGCAGCGCTTACAGTGGGTGGAAGCAGAAACTCTCGCTCGTTTCATTGTGAACGAGCACCCACA
>NZ_JADDYG010000584.1:11264-14810 GCF_015163535.1 Vibrio sp. OPT46
CCGTGAGCACAGCGGTATTCGAGGAGCCTCTAAGGAATACCTATCTAATACATTGCGTAAAGCATTGGGTAACGATTTGGCAAAAGGGTTATTAAATACCTTATATGGCGATGAAATTCGCAACAATATGCAGCGCTTACAGTGGGTGGAAGCAGAAACTCTCGCTCGTTTCATTGTGAACGAGCACCCACAAATGCAAGCAATTTTTCTAGCGTATTTGCCAGCAGACAGCTCTTCAGCGGTATTGAAGCACTTGCCACAAGATTACCATGACGAAATCTTGTTCCGTATTGCTCAATTGCAAGATATCGATCATCAAGTTGCCGTTGATTTGCATGAACTCGTTGAGCGTTGCATCGAAAAAGTATCCGCAAGTCAAAGCACGCCGTTATCAGGTGTTAAGCAAGCAGCAGATATCATTAACCGCTTTGAAGGTGACCGTGGTTCATTGATGGAAATGCTGAAGTTGCATGATGAAGATGTTGTTAATGCAATTGAAGAAAACATGTTCGACTTTATGGTTCTTGGCCGACAACGCGAAGAAACTATGGACATGTTGGTGCAGCAAATCCCGCTAGAGTTGTGGGCAGTTGCGCTAAAAGGTTCCGATATTACCTTACAACAAGCTATTAAGCGTTCAATGCCGCAACGTATGGTGAAAGCGCTAGAAGATGACATGGACGCACGCGGCGCTGTTGCGTTAAGTCGAGTTCAAAAAGCACGTCAAGACATCATGCAAATGGTACGTGAGCTGGATGAATCTGGTGAAGTTCAGCTGCTTCTCTATGAAGAGCCAACGGTGGAGTAAGGTCATGCTAGAGATAAAATCAAGTACTATGCGATTGCCTCCGAGCGGGTATCGTTTACACCGTTTTCCGCCTTTAGCGCAACCTAAGACTATCGAAGACGAATTCGGGCTAGATAACCAAGGCTGGCAAGAACCTCAAATTGATATCCAACAGCAACTTGAAGAAGGTTTTCAACAAGGTTTGCAACAAGGACATGAGGAAGGCTTACGCCAAGGTATCGAACAGGGCAAGCAACAAGGTCTGTTGGAAGGCCAAAAAGAAGGTTTCCAAAAAGGCTTTGTTTCCGGTGAGCAGTCTGGAAAGCAAGGCTTTTTGGAGGCGGCGAAGCCTGTCAATGAACTTTTTCACGCCCTTTCTCGTTGGCAAGATGAAAAAGAACAGCAACAACGCCATATGATTTGTGAACTGGTACAAAAGGTAGCTCAGCAAGTGATTCGTGCCGAGCTCACTTTAATGCCTCAGCAGATCCTAGCTTTGGTGGACGAGACATTGTCTGCCATGCCTGGTAAAGCGGAAACAGTAACTGTGCATTTAAATCCGCAAGATTTAGAGCGCATTACTCACATCAATGCTGATTTGCCGCAATCTTGGAAACTGGTCCCTAATACGGAGCTTCCTATTGGTGGCTGTCAGTTAGTGACTGATGACGCAGAAGCGGATGCGAGCTGCGACTCTCGTTTGGAAGCCTGTATGGACAATGTAAAGCAACACCTTTTGGATGAAGTCAGTATTCCACAGGTAGAGTCTGAGCATGAGTAATACCCTAAGCCATGAACTATTAAGTGAGCGTTTGAGCGAAGCCTTGGCTTCGCTTGATTCAATCCCTGTTGCTCGCGTAACAGGGCGATTGATAAAAGTAAACGGTTTAATGTTACAAGCCGTAGGGTGTCGGTTTAAGCTTGAGCAGCGTTGTCTCGTAGAAACCGCGGAAGGCGATATGATCGAAGCGCAAGTTGTGGGCTTTGAACACACTATTGCTTACCTCATGCCTATCCGCCGTTTAGGCGGTCTGTTTGCAGGTGCAAAAGTCATCCCTCTTGATGGTGACAGTACCGTGCAGCTAAGCTCTCAGTGGTTAGGACGCGTACTGAATGGTTTAGGTGAGCCGTTAGATGACGGGGCACCGCTTAAGGGGGGAGAGCGAGTTTCACTTGAACCAAAACCGATTAACCCACTGAAGCGACGCCCAGTTGATACACCACTCAACGTAGGCGTGCGTGCGATTAATGGACTATTAACGGTAGGCAAAGGCCAACGTATTGGTTTGATGGCTGGCAGTGGCGTCGGTAAAAGTGTGTTAATGGGGATGATCACCAAAAACACGGAGGCCGATGTAATTGTGGTCGGGCTTATCGGTGAGCGAGGCAGAGAAGTACGTGAGTTCATTGAGAGAAACTTAACCCCAGAAGCGCGCAAGAAAGCGATCATTATCGCGGCTCCTGCTGATGAATCCCCGCTAATGAGGTTAAGAGCGACACTACTTTGTCATCGCGTTTCAGAGTATTTCCGAGACCAAGGCAAAGACGTTCTACTTCTGATGGACTCTCTAACCCGATACGCCATGGCACAGCGCGAAATCGCTCTTTCGCTCGGAGAGCCTCCAGCTTCTCGTGGTTATCCGCCCTCAGTCTTCAGCGTGTTACCTCAACTCCTAGAGCGAGCGGGTAACAGTGAAAATCAACATGGTAGCTTAACGGCAATTTATACCGTATTGGCAGAAGGGGACGACCAACAAGATCCTGTCGTGGATTCCGCGCGCGCCATCTTAGATGGGCATGTCGTTTTATCGCGTCAACTGGCTGAGCAAGGGCATTATCCCGCGATAGATATCAACGCGTCTATTAGCCGTTGTATGAATACTTGTACGCAGGCCGCACACAGCACGATTGCGAATAACTTCCGTCAAATGTACTCCAACTACCTTCAGGTTAAAGAGTTACTGCCATTAGGGGGTTATCAACCAGGACAAGATCCTGAGTTAGATCAATCTGTTGCTATGTATCCAAATTTGCGTGCATATCTACAACAAGCTGCCAGCGAGTCTGTAGATTACCCAACCAGTTTGACCGAGCTCGCGCAGCTTTTTCAAAGTGCTTAATCAAATGGGAGTGGCAAGGCTGAAATGAAATCCAAGTTAAAAGCCGTAGGCAAGTTACAGCAAATGGAAGAAAAACAGCGTGATCGTGTGGGTCAACAACTTGATGCCATGCGTCAGCGTCACTCCCATCTTTCAATGCAATTGGAACAGTTATCGGCGTTGAAAGGCCACGCTGGACAATCAACCCGAACCGGCCCGACGCTAACGAGCGCGGCCTTGATGAACTTTAATCGTGTTGACCAAATGCTACAAAGAATGCTTCGTCACCACGAGCAAGAGCAAGCCGTTATGCAAGCGGAATGTGCATTTGTACAGAAAACGCTAGAACACAAGCACGCACGCGTTCAAGGGTTAGAAAAAGTGCTTGAACGTTGGCGTACTAAGCAGAACTATGAAAAAGCGAAAAAAGAGCAAAAGATGATTGAAGACATCATTAACTCTCGCGTTAAGCGCAAGATATTATGATGTCTTGTTGACGCTACTAGGAGCGCGAATAATTTCTGCGGTGTCTTAGCAAACCAAACCAGCCTCCAAGCATGATCAACCCTGATCCGAGAGCACCGCCGCCACTGCTGCCGTTGTTACCAAAGCCAGATGTGTTGGTATCGACAGGCTCAAAGCCAGAGTCCCCTTCGCTAT
>NZ_JADDYG010000584.1:15052-16547 GCF_015163535.1 Vibrio sp. OPT46
TACTTCTGCCCAGCGTAAATAGTTAGGGGGGCTTTCATCATTGGTTGAGGTCTGACCTAAACCGAATATCTGATAAACTGACTTGCTGCTGTAGTCTCCAAAGTCTTGCGGTAAAGTGATGGATTGGACGTTATCGGTGATAGGTCTAGTCAATTCAAGGACAGCGATGTCATTAATCCATAAATCGCTAGGCACATAATCAGGATGAATCGTGATAGAGCGAACATCTTTGAATTCTTCAACAAACACGTCATTCATCGTAGGGTTTTTGACTAACACTCGTAGGTCGTTGATTGTCCAGCCGTCAGTAAAAACGCTTGGTTCTACGCAGTGAGCCGCAGTTAAAATGAAGCGGTCGTTTACAATGGTTCCCCCACAAATATTGGCAAACTGATTCGCGCCAGTTTTATGTAGAATAAGACGTGCAAAAAAAGGAAGTTGGTTTTGGGTAGCCTGCTGACCCCCAATAATTGCCGTGGAGATCCCTTGTTCTGAAAGGCGGTTATCATTTTCTACTTCAGCGGTCGTACTCAAAGATACTGCAAAACAGAGTGCGCTTAGCCATATTTGATACTGCTTCATAAACCATCCTTGGATGAAAAGTGCTCTTCTAACTTTATACTAGTTTTTCAGTGAATGTGCTTAACAAAAGTTTCTAATAGTTGAATGATTGTTGTAGCCAAGATCGCAACAGATGAAACGATTCAAGCTTTAGCTTGTGTGGCGGGCATACAAAGTAAAGCTGTTGATGAGGATTAATGACGGGTTCACCCAGCTCGATTAGCTGACCATATTTGATGTCATCCTTCACAAACAAGCGATGAGTGACCAATAACCCCAAACGACGAGTTGTGGCCTGGACGGCTTGTATCGACATGTTAAAAGTGATTGGTTTTTTATTTTTAGGTCGCTGGATACCCGTCGCGTCCAGCCACACGTTCCAGTCATTTTTTCTTCGTTCGTTAGTAACTTCAATGATGGGATACTGCTTTAAGAGTTGAGTGATGTTTGAGTCCTTGGTCTTCGCTATCAATTCAGGACTGCACACCAAAACCAGTTCATCTTCACTAAGCTTTTCGCAGTAGTAATCCTGCCATTCTTCGGGATTTCCATGCACCAAGGCCGCGTCGATACCTTCTTGTTCTAAATTGAATCTGCCAGACAGGTTTGATAAACGAACGTCTAATTGAGGAGCAAACCCTTGTAAATCTGACATTCGAGGAATCCACCAGTGAAGAGCCAATGAATTCACCATATTGAGCGTAACACGTTGCAAATTCTGATCTTGGATGAGTGCTTCCGTT
Source organism: Vibrio sp. OPT46 (assembly GCF_015163535.1). Taxonomy (NCBI): domain Bacteria; kingdom Pseudomonadati; phylum Pseudomonadota; class Gammaproteobacteria; order Vibrionales; family Vibrionaceae; genus Vibrio; species Vibrio sp. OPT46. The sequence continues at coordinate 16,357 of NZ_JADDYG010000584.1, forward strand.
GCATCGACAATTTGCTCTAAAGCGGGTGCCACCTTTCTGTAATACTTTTTACCGTCCGCATTGAGTTGAACTTGTCTGCCTATGCGATCAAACAGAGGCTTGTTGACTTGACTCTCCAGCGATTTAATTGCCTGACTTACGGCTGAGTGGCTCACACTTAATATCTGTGCTGCTTCTGTCATGCTGCCAGA
>NZ_JADDYG010000584.1:16557-17313 GCF_015163535.1 Vibrio sp. OPT46
CTGCAAGTTCTGATCTTGGATGAGTGCTTCCGTTGCATCGACAATTTGCTCTAAAGCGGGTGCCACCTTCCTGTAATACTTTTTACCGTCCGCGTTGAGTTGAACTTGTCTGCCTATGCGATCAAATAGAGGCTTGTTGACTTGACTCTCCAGCGATTTAATTGCCTGACTTACGGCTGAGTGGCTCACACTTAATATCTGTGCTGCTTCTGTCATGCTGCCAGACTCAGCTACTGCAACAAATGCGTAGATGGACTTTAAGGGGACTAGTTTCCGCATAATTTAAAAACCGTAGCTGGTGATAGATAAGTTAAACTGTAAGTTTTTCTTACATCAATGGTTAATATTACTCGCTATTTACGATAAGTTATGTCTTTTAAAATGCTCCATATATTAAGGAGTATTGAATGAATGCTGTAAATAAATCTATCCTTTTCATGTTGATGTCTACGTTAAGCTTATCTGTTACTGGACTGTTAGCAAAGCAGTTGTCAGGCGAACTTTCCGTCACACTATTTAGCTTCTTACGTTTTTTGGTGCCTGCGCTTATCTTGCTTATCTTACTTCGTGTGAAAAACCTTACCTTTCCTAAAGCGGGCACGCTAAAGCCTATTTTATTGCGTGCTCTTTGTATCGGTTTGTCACAACTTTGCTTTATCGCGTCATTACAAACGTTAACGCTCGTTGAGGGGGTCGTTTTGTTTGCTACTGGCCCATTATTTATTCCCTTGGTTGAAAAGCTGTTCATGAGGGGGC
>NZ_JADDYG010000585.1:0-366 GCF_015163535.1 Vibrio sp. OPT46
ATATAATCTTGTCGACGTGTAGAAGAGGTTCTAAATTACCTAGCGAGGGTCTGCTAAGTAAGTTAGAGGTATCAATGAGATACCGAGAGCCTTAGATCGTATGCATCTTAAAGCTCGATAACTAATGTATTGAATCAGAGGCATATTAGTAAGGGGGGAAATCCCTCTATGTTGAGTTTAAGCGTGGGTTTCGATCCGTTTCAGGGACGACTTATCTAATATGGAGCACGGTGTTTTACAAAATAACGGATTGTTCGGTAATAAGGATCTTTACATTGATTGATTATGTATAAGTAAGGTGTTGCCTATCTATCCGTTTTTGTTAATAAAATTGGTTGCTCACTGACCGTAAATTAATCTCGCATG
>NZ_JADDYG010000586.1:0-296 GCF_015163535.1 Vibrio sp. OPT46
TGAACATTACATAAAGTAATGTTTGAATTGACTGTGCTGAATCCGAAGATTCAATGGTCACTTCGTTTCATTGAAACCTAATTTGATACCGAGGTATCGAATTGGATTATCATCAACGAGTGCCCACACAGATTGATAGGTCTATATTGTTAAAGAGCTTGCCTTTCAGTGCCTTAGCACTCAAGCGAGGTGCGTATGATACGCTTTCCACTTTGAAAGTCAACATAAAATTCTAAACTTTTGTTTAAAACCTTATGTTGACTCGTCTGTATTCAGACAAGTCGGAAATAAAGCCT
>NZ_JADDYG010000587.1:0-266 GCF_015163535.1 Vibrio sp. OPT46
TCACGGGCTATCACTCATCAATTAATTGTAGTGTAATTCAAGGAAGGAGGAAGGATTATACCTTAAGGTGGAAAAGCATTAATGAATCCTAGGCACAAGTTCGATTAATGCTTTTCTATAAGGTTGTTATAAAAGGAATTATAGCCAGGTAGGCTTAGCCAAAAGTGTTTCAAAGTCCTTAGCAGGTAATGGTCGGCTATAGTGGAAACCTTGTCCGAACTCACAGTTTAGGTTTTTCAGGTAATCCACATGACGCTGTTCTTCGA
>NZ_JADDYG010000588.1:0-635 GCF_015163535.1 Vibrio sp. OPT46
AACGTAAAAGGGCATCTACCTCCTTCTTTCAAACACAACTTACAGGATATTAGTGAGCATAACCCGTTTACTGGTGAAATGAAGGTGTATAGCCAACGAACAGGAATGCGCTTAAGCTTTTCCAAAGGCATTCCCAAAAAAGTTCAACAGAGGATTCGTAACGTTTTTCCGCATCAGGGCTTCAAAGCAAACAAAGGCAAGAAGCGCGCTTAATTACATATCAGTTACTTCATCATGTTAAATGGGACGCAATGTGGCGTCCCATTTTCGTATCTACAGAAAAATTACTTATCATCGAACAATCAACAACATAAACGGACCAAAACGATGAGATACGTTGTAACTTTAATGATACTGATCTTTGCAAGTACTTCAGTTTTTGCTGACGATTCAGAAACGAACCTGTTGGCTAAAAAGATTAAGACTAAGCTTCAAAAGAAAGTAGACAATAAGTTTGATGGCTACCAAGGGTATTGTGACGTCATGATAGAAATGGAGCACAAAAGTAAAAACGCAGTAATAAAAAGAGTAACAGGCAGTGGTGACCAAAAAGTGTGTAGGTACGTTAAGTCCAACTTGAAGAAAGGAAAACGCTATCGTTACAAATACCCCGAAAAGTACATTCGCCTCCATAT
>NZ_JADDYG010000060.1:0-417 GCF_015163535.1 Vibrio sp. OPT46
CCCCTACGGGATACCATTGGGTCGTTAGCTCAGTTGGTAGAGCAGTTGACTTTTAATCAATTGGTCGCAGGTTCGAATCCTGCACGACCCACCATTTCTCGATGGGGCTATAGCTCAGCTGGGAGAGCGCCTGCCTTGCACGCAGGAGGTCTGCGGTTCGATCCCGCATAGCTCCACCATTCGAGGAACTTCTTCCACTAAGAAGTAAAACTAATGTGGGCGATTAGCTCAGTTGGGAGAGCACCTGCCTTACAAGCAGGGGGTCACTGGTTCGAGCCCGGTATCGCCCACCATCTTTAAACATTCTCTCTTGAGAGTTTTTAAAAATGGTTTTCATCAGAAAATCTAGCTCTTTAACAATTTGGAAAGCTGACAAAACAACAATTTATTGTTGTTTGTAAAGTTCTCAATGTTTGT
>NZ_JADDYG010000589.1:0-14330 GCF_015163535.1 Vibrio sp. OPT46
TACTCACCAAAAACTCGATCGAAAATGATTAGCAAGAACACGAACAAACAAAAGGTGAAACAAGGTTGCAAGCCCCTAACCCAGCTCTCAGATTCAAAGCACCAAACCCACCGAATCTCTCAATGTATCCAGATCCAAAGATATCAACCCTAAAAAATTTTAAAAAAGCCCTTTACCTCAACTTTACTTGAGGTTTTAGCATATTCATCGTTGGCTAGAAAATGACAAAAAGGAGCACATCATGATCCAACTAGAACATATTAACTTAGTCGTGAAAGATATCCCTGAAATGCTGAAGTTTTACCAAACTGCATTTCCACATTGGTACGTGCGTGATGAAGGTAAAGGCGAATGGAATGGCAAGCCAAGAAACTGGCTACATTTTGGCGACGAGTATCAATACATAGCCATGAGTGACCATGGCGAAGGAGAAAACCGCGAGTTGAGCGGGCACCAAGTTGGGCTAGCGCATTTTGCTTATGTGACCAACAACGTCGATGCAATCATCAAAAGACTAACCGATGCAGGTTATCCGATTGCCCAACCTGGTGCTGATGAACCATACCGCAAAAATGTGTATTTTGTTGACCCTGCCGGTTTTGAGATTGAATTTGTTGAATACCTGGCGGATGACCCAAAACTTCGTAACCTGACAAGCTAAAAGAGATGTAAATAATAAAACGCCAGCAGATAGTGACTGCTGGCGTTTTATTTTATCTATCAGGCTTCTTTATCGCATTAGCGCTGTTTGGCAAAAACCTGAGTCCAGTAATATCCGTAGCGTGCAGAGTGATTTTCGACAAGCGACGCGCCCATCTGATCAAAATCCGCACTCATGATATTAAGGCAGTGACCTTCACTCGATAACCAAGCATTAATGACGGCGTTAATGCTGCTTTGCCCTACGGCGACATTCTCACCAATGGCGCTCCAAGCATAACCCGTTGCGTTAACTCGATCTGACATTTTGCTGCCATCAGAGCCTGTGTGGCTCATGAAATCGCTGTTCGCCATATCGCTTGAATGTCGATAAGCGGCGCTTTCCAAATCGTAGCTCCAAGTCAGGGCCCCAACAGGTGGCATGGTGGTTGCGCCACACTGTTGTGTAGTAGAGCGGGCGCTGTTGACCGCTGCAAGCATCTGCTCGGCAAATGTGCCTTGTGACGATGTGGAACCTGTGTTTTGTGAGCCGCTTTCTGCTGGGGCTGACGACTCCCCATCGCCGCCACATGCGCTGAGAAGTAGGGCCAAAGCAGGCACTAAGATCTTAGTTGGCATTGTCTTTCCTTTATGAGTGACGAAGAGCAAACTGCGCTTTTCGATAATAACGCCCAATAAACTAACAAAAACCAATAAAAGCACCATATAGCTTAGGGGTTTTTAACCAAAGACTCACATGAAGTTTTCAATCACCTTGGTTCGGTCGATAAATCGGCAACGTTTCAGCCCAAGTATGGAATGGCGTTTCATCCATATCCTGTATTGATTGAGTGATAAAATCGATGAACACCCTAACTCGTGCAGGCACATATTCCCGGTTGGCATAGAGAAGATACACGCCATTTCCTGCTTGGCGCATGCTCGGAAATATCGGCACTAAACGCCCCGCTTTAAGCCAGTCCCTCGCGATAAAATGAGGGATCTGAGTCAATCCTAAGCCTTCTGCGCAAAGCTCTGCCATAGATTCACCGTCATTTACAATGTAGTTTCTTTCGGGGTCATATTCACTCGCACCGTCTGGTTCTGGCATCCGAATCGGCAACAGTTTCCCCGTTTGTTTAAAACGAAAACGAACCCAAGAATGGTCATTGAATACATCCGGGCCACTCGGAACACCATGGCGCGCTAAGTAATCCTGACTGGCACAAATGATAAAATCGATAGGGCTCAGCTGACGCACAATCAGTTGACTATCGTGAACGACACCAGAGCGAATCGACACATCAATACCTTGCTCAATAATATCAACGTAGGCGTCATCGTAATGAATATCGATAGTGATGTTAGGGTAGCGGCGACAAAACTCTTTTAATAAAGGACGAATATAGAGGCGACCGTACGAGACTGGCACATTAATCTTAAGCTGCCCTGAAAGCGCATCATTGTGACTTTTTAATGAATCCTCACATGCCGCCAGCTCCTCCAGTACAAACCTAGCAGTATTTGCGTACCTACGACCAGCTTCTGTCAGGCGGCTCTGTCGCGTAGAACGTTGAAAAAGCTGTATACCCAAATCGCTTTCAAGACGATGTATGGCTTTACTCACGGTCGAAGGGTCAGTGCCATACACTTTGGCAGCCGCAGCAAAACTACCGCCATCTAAAGTGGCAATAAAAAATCGTAGGGACCGTATCTTATCCATATAACCAATGAACTCTATTCATGAATTTTATTCACTTTAGTAAAGACCAAGTGGCTCTTCAATCACTAATTAGCCTAAATATAATGAACCTCAATAACTTGATGCTCTGTTAGCGAGGAAAAAACCATGGGTAAAAACGGATTGAAGAATGCACTACAACTATTGATAGCGACACTAGTCCTATTCTTTGGGATGCTTCAAACAGCACATGCCGCAGATAAACGAATTGGTATTCTGGTTTACGATGGCGTACTGACCTCTGATGTTACTGCGCCTTTAGAGGTTTTTGGCGTCGCAAGTCGTCTCACTTGGTTTAGTGATTATGACGTGCTCACCATTTCCGTCTCAGATCAGAAAACCATCACCACTGAAGAAGGATTAAAAATTGGTGTGGATGCTTGGATTGGTGATCTGCCGGAACTCGACGTATTGGTTTTAACATCCAGCTATGACATGGATGCACTAATCGAAAATAAAGATCTCATTCACTTTATTAAAACTACCTCAAAGGCGGCAGATTGGATGGCAAGTAATTGCTCTGGCGCGTATTTGTTAGCCGAAGCTGGCCTTTTAAACGGCAAAAAAGCAACAACTTGGGCCGGAGGTGAAAACGGCTTTCAAAGAGATTACCCAGCAGTCAAAGTACAAGTCGACCAGAATTTTGTCATTGATGATGGCGTTATCACTTCGAACGGTAGCCTAGTTAGCTATCAAGCTGCTCTTAAGCTACTTCACCTTATGACTTCAGAGTCTAAAGCTCAGGAAGTCGCAGATGCCATCCAGTACTCACGCTTTTCCAACCAACCATTTTAAGCGTGTAAGAAAGAAATCAGAGTCACCCTTCGATATTTGGAAGGTTAACTCTTCGAATTTGTCTTCCTAATCGAACAACCCTTTTTATCACTGTAAAAGCGATAAAAAGGGTTGTCGTTCATCTGGCAGACACAACGTGCTCTCCAAACTTTTTATCTTAATGCTATGGAAAAACATAAACGTTACGAAGCACTGACGAAAGATCGATACCAAGAGATTTACCGTCTCGCGTATTGGTTATGCAAAGATCACCACCTTGCTCAAGATTTAGCGCAAGAAACCTTTCTGAAAGCGTGGCGATTCTTTGATAAATTAAATGACCCCAACGCCGCGAAGTCTTGGCTCATTACTATTTTGCGTCGTGAGAATGCTCGGCGCTTTGATAGAAAACAGTACGATTTTGTCGACATTGATGAGTGTGCAATACAGACAAAAACCTACCCTGGCAGTGACTACGACATGGCCCAAGATTGGCTTCAAAAACAAATGATGATTCTCGAACCCAAATACCGAGAGCCGTTGCTCTTGAGCTTAGTGGCTGGGTTGAATCATGATGAAATTGCCCAAGCCTTGAGGCTCAACCACAACACAGTGGCGACTCGATTATTCAGAGCGCGTAATCAGATCATCGCACAGAAGGAGAGTCATTAAGACACAAAAAGTAGTCAATCATGTAAACTAACTGGCTATGCTCCGGTCTATTTCATAAGTCGTTACACAACTCGACGCTTTAACGCTTTACATCAAGCGCGACTAGATGAACACTTCTTGTCAAAGTACAATAACAGCCGACATAGAGTAGAGTCAGTAAAACATTATGAGTAACACGACGGCGAAAAAGCCGAATCCCTTATTTGAAATCCTTTTCAACGTATTTATCCCTTCCTTCATTTTGATGAAGTTTAGTGGCGATGAGCATCTAGGGACAGCAATGGCGCTGGTTGTCGCTTTGCTATTTCCTATCATTTATGGCGGTATGGACCTTGTCCGTAACAAGAAATTTAACTTTATTTCTGCTCTGGGCTTTATCAGTGTTCTACTAACTGGTGGCATCGGCTTGTTAGAGCTTGATACACGCTGGTTAGCACTAAAAGAAGCCCTGATTCCTGGCCTGATCGGTTTAGCGGTTTTGGGTTCAACGTTTACCCGCTACCCGCTGATGCAGAAGTTAGTACTGAATGACACTGTGTTGAACCTCGCGTTGATTAACCAACGTTTAAAAGAAAATGGTAAAACCGATGCGTTCGAACGTTGCCTTATGTCTTCTAACTACCTGTTTGCAAGTACTTTTGCGTTCTCATCTGCAATGAACTACTTCCTTGCGACTTGGATTGTGACTAGCCCTTCTGGTACTGCTGCCTTTAACGAAGAGTTAGGAAAAATGACGCTGTACAGTTACCCAATGATTGCCATCCCAAGTATGTTGATGATGTTCGGTATTTTTTATTACATTTGGCGTCAAGTACGTGCGATGACATCGCTCGAAACAGAGCAAATCTTCCATCTAAAATAGCCCTATCATTACAAATAAACCCATAAAAAAGGGAGGATTTTATCCTCCCTTTTCTCAACAGGCCCACTGTAATTCACAGCGTCAAAATGATTTTTCCTGACACTGCTGACGAGCGTCGCTCAACCATTTCAATCGCTGTTTGAAAGTCCTCTAACGACAGATCATATGCAACGTTTAACTTTATGTCGCTGCTAATAAAGTGTTCTAACATTTCAGCGAACACCGTCTTTCTCCCGCCTTTACCTACCGATTCTTCCCAATACCGCAAAAAGAATGTACTAAAGTCGATGTTGTTGGCCTTCATCGATTCAAAAAACTCAGGCGTATAAGGCGTTAACGACAATGTTCCGTAGTTGATGTATTGGCCGTTTTCTTTCAAGGTACGAATGAGATCCGTACCAGCCTCACCACCTATCGCGTCCAGAGCGACCGTTGGTTGTGGCAGTTGGCGCGTTTGCAGCTGCGCTTGTAAGTCTTTCTTCGCGTCCAACACTGGAATAGTATCGTACGGATACTCGTCTCGCTTTGAGGTCACAGCAATCAGTGCAAAACCCAGTGAATGGGCGAGCTGGGCAAATATCTTACCGATCGCTGACCCTGCTGCATTGATGATCACCACATCGTCTTTGTTCAACTTAGCTACTTTAGTGGTGATCACCCACGCGGTTAACGCGTTGATGTACAACTGACAGGCATAGCCGTTCTCCAAACTCTCAGGTAGCGGAAAAAGATTCTCAGGCGAGGCATCTATGTAGTATTGCCAAGTACCACTCATCGCCACCAACACCTTTTGCCCAACTTGAAGGTCAGTTTGACCAACTGCACTGACTTCCACCACACGCCCAACCGCTTCAAATCCCGGCACGCGAGGTGGTACGTGAACGCGGCAGTATTGCCCAACACCATGAATGGAAAGCAAGTCACTTGGGTTAATATTGGTGGCTTCCAGTCGCACCCGAACCTTGCCCTGAGCAAGCGGTTTGAGGGGCTCTTTTTCCAACGACAGCGACGTTTTGGGTTGACCAAAACAGAATTGATTCACTCGAGTATTTATCGTTGGTGCCATTGTTATTCATACCATGTAATTGAAATTCAAAAAGGAAGTTTCGCGACTTCTACTCAAAAGCATTAAGTGAAGTCGAAGCTCTGTATTTCTACCTGCGCGATGCGCCGTTCACTCTAAACTGTTGTGGCGTCATATCAAAATAGGCTTTAAATGCTTTGATGTAGGATGAGTCATTTTGATAACCCACTAGGTCTGCAATGGCTTGGATTGGCAACGATTCATCTAACAAAGAAAGCGAGTAAATTAGCCGAATTTGTTGCCGCCAAAGTAGAAATGAAGTGTTGAATTCCTTGGCGAACAGCCGTGATAAAGTACGCTCAGACGCCCCAATTTTCTCCCCCCACTCTTTTAGCGAACAGCTCAACGCGGGCTCGTCGGTCAACTGCTCGAAAATCAGTTTTAGTCGTCTGTCTTGTGGCAGCAATAACTGAAATGTCTGCACGTTGCGTTTCAAAATTTGATCATGCAGCACCGCCAGTAAATGCAACACTTCTTCGTGGCTTGTCTCACCTTCACACAGTCTGCGGATCTCTTGTAAAAGCTCATTTAAAAACGACGTTAAAGCAATGGTTCTCACTTGTGGCTCGTACGTCGCACCAAACTCAGGGTTGAGGTAAATGCCAACAAATATCGTATTGCTTAGAGCAATCGACTCGTGTTGAACACCCGCAGGAACAAATAACGCAGAGGTGTGCGGAACCAAGTGCTGATAATGCTCCGTTTGTGTTTGCAATAACCCTTTGATAGGAAAGATGATTTGATGCCAAGTGTGTTGATGCAGCGCATCAATGTAACCTTTTGGCATGTCGATGGTTTTCACTAAAACAGGAGAATGGGGATTCGCGGCCATCATCTCATTGGAGGTGACGACGCCTGACTTCGAATCAATTTGGCGAGTTAGCATTGTTAGTTGTCTTTTCATCCCTACACCGACACAAGTTTACTAGGCTATCATGCTCCGCATCGCGAATGAAGGTAAACACTTTATCTCTCATTCAAATAATAAGGAGGTTATATGAAGAAAATCGGCGTCGTAAAAGCTGTGCTAGCAGGGAAAACCGTCCCTTATGCTCATGGAGCGCAAAGCGCAATCAACAAACAAGTGCTACCTGAGCGCCAGCACGCAACAGAGCTTGGTTTTACCAGTGATGAGCAAGGTGATCCGCGCTTTCATGGTGGCATTCAAAAAGCGCTTCATATTTACCCAAGCGAGCACTACCCAATCTGGCAACAAGAATTAGGCAAAAGACCAATTTTCCAATCCGCCGGCGGCTTTGGCGAAAACATCAGCTCCGAAGGCGTCACCGAATCCACGATTTGCTTGAAAGATAAAATTCGCATCGGCTCAACACTACTGGAAGTGTCGCAAGGTCGCATGCCTTGTTGGAAACTTAACGTACGTTTTGACCAACACGACATGGCGAGAAGACTGCAAGATACGCTTCGAACAGGCTGGTATTTCCGAGTGTTGGAAGAAGGCGATATCGGTGCAGGTGACGAGATTATTCTGTGCGAAAGACCTTATCCAGAATGGCCACTGGCTCGCATCATGGGCGCGGTTTTCACTGGCTGTTTAGATAGAAAAGAACTCACTAAGCTGTCTGAGCTGCCGTTAGTCGAGTCTTGGGGCAAGTTGGTCGAGCGCCGCCTAGAAACTGGCGAAGTTGAAGATTGGGAAATGCGCTTGGTTGGCCCAACTGTGGGTTAACACCCCAAAGTAAAATTTAAGCCACGCTCTGAACCGACTATGCCGTCAGAGCGTGTTTTTTTGGTTTACTTCGCACTCGGGGCTGGGCGTTTCGACTTACCTTGGAACTGCTTAATGCTCTTCTTAGCATTAGTTCGGCGGTTGGCTTTTTTATCGCGTGGCGCGCGTTTGCTCTCGCCAGTTGATGGCTTATCCGTTACTGGAAAACCAACCAGATCTTGCACTGGCAATGCACGTTGAGTCAGGTGACGAATCGCGTTTAGTGCGTCCATTTCACCATGACATACCAATGACATCGCCACACCTTGTTCGCCTGCGCGAGCGGTACGTCCTACTCGGTGAACATAAGTTTCTGCATGCATTGGCAGTTCAAAGTTGATCACTACAGGTAATTGCTCAATGTGAATGCCGCGCGCTAGTAGATCGGTGGCAATCAACACCTGAATTTGCCCAGATTTAAACTGCGCCAGTGCTTCTTCTCGCTCATCTTGACTCTTATTGCCATGCAGCGCATTGGTTGAGATGCCCGCTTTATTCAGCTTCTTCGCTAAGCCATCGGCGTTCTCTTTCGCACCAATAAAGACTAATGCCTGAGCCCACGCGTTTTTTTGAATCAGTTCAATCAATGCCTTGGTTTTACTGCCTTTGTTGACGAGGTACAGCGTTTCAGCAATATCTTGGTTGGTGCTATTTTCTTGATGCGCTGCAACTTGCTTTGGTGCCTGCATAAGCAGCTTCGCTTTATCCTTCAACTCATCTGAAAACGTTGCCGAGAACATCGCGGTTTGACGCTGATTGAAGGTTTGCATCGAAATCTTTTGTACGTCAGGCCAAAAGCCCATATCCAACAAACGATCCGCTTCATCCAATACTAGATAATGAACATTGCTCAAATCCAGGCCATTGTTTGCTAGGTCAACCAAACGACCTGTCGTCGCGACAAGGATATGAGGATTTGTCGCTAGCGCCTGCTGTTGTTGCTCTTTATCAACGCCGCCACACAAGCACACTGTTTTAATACCAATAACTTGACCAACTTGGTTAACTGCTTCACTCACTTGCATTGCCAGCTCACGCGTTGGCACAAGAATCAGGGCTTTTTGCTGAGGATTTATATTGAGCTTTTCTAACAACGGCAAACCATAAGCAAGGGTTTTGCCGCTGCCTGTATTTGCCAATGCCAACACATCTTTGCCTGCTAACAGTTCAGGAATCGTTAACGCTTGAATATCAGTCGGCTTATTGAAGTCTTTTGGCAGTGCGTGAATCAGCTCAGAACTCAATGAGAGAGTAGAAAATGGCATTAACGAAAACCTTGTACTTTGGGTTGAAGAAGCAATAAAAATAATGAAGATGCGGTAAAACGCAGGCGCGGACTTTACCACAATCTGCTAGGTGGACCATCCTATTTTAGGCGCTTAAACCAAGCGTCGCCTACGCAAATCGTCAGAAAACTAAAAAGCGCAAAAAAGCCGTTAGTCTGTACTGCCACAGAGCTAACGGCTAAAAACCCTTGAAGAGAACGCTTCATCAGCCTTTCACTGCGGCTGAAAAGAAATGTGCAGTTTATTAAAGCACAGCTTTACGATTCGGTAAGAACACTTCACCCAACATGCAACGAACCGAACCACCACCAATAGATTCTATGGTAGAAACGTCGAATGGCAGCAATTTACCGTGCGTCGCCAATTGGTTTCTTTGTGCTGGTGAGAATGCATCGTACGCCGATTGCGACATCGCAATCACCTTGTCGCCGTTGATCGTTTCCAGTTGCAGAATGTTACCGCAGAACTGGTTCATCTGATCAAGCGAAATTGAGATGACTTGCTTGTCTTTGGCGAGTGACTTCATTACAAAACGACGCTCAAATTCTGGGATCACTTCGTCACAAATCACGCAAAACTGTTCGCCAACCGCCATCATCACATTGGTGTGATAAATCGGCGCACCAGACGGCAAACGAGTTTGGAAAGAAATCACTCGTTCATAGCCAATACGATCGGCGTAATCTTCTAAAACCAGACGATCACAACGTTGTGAGAGTGCGGCATAGACCGTTTTATTTAGGTGGTCAAACACCATCACACCCGTGCTTTCTAAATACGCTTGCTCGTCAAGATATTCAGTTAGACTGCTGCGTCGATGAACTTCTCGCCCTGCTTGCGCTAGTGCTGCCACAAGCGCATCGGGACGTACTTCTTTTTGACGGTTTTCACAGGCCATTGGAAAGGTGTACAACGTGCCATCTGGCGTAGTGCTAAACCAATTGTTTGGAAATACCGCGTCTGGCGTCGCAACATCTGAAGTTGGATAATCAAACTCAACAACTTGAACGCCCTCTTGACGCAGCGTTGCAACCATACTCGCGAACTCGGCCATTACTCGACGTGAGACTTCTTCTTGGCTGAGTGACACTTTATGTTGGAACTCATTATCTTGTGCGGTTTCTTCATTAAAACGAAACTCTTTCGGTGGCACCATCACTACGCAGTTTGCGGTTTGGCGCTGAGCACTTTGCGTGCTTTCTTCTTTCCCATTAGCAAATTGGGTCACTGATTCGTGTAATAGCATCCAATATATTCCTTATCACTAGAATGAGGAGATTGTAAATTTATTGTTAACTTCAGTTTTGCTGTTTTGACAATTAATTTAATTGCACAAAAGTGTTTTTTGCTGCATTAAGTTTATTTTTCCCTAAATTTTATTGTCACTTTGCAGGTTTAAGATTTTATGGCACCGTGATGAACATGATAAGAATTCATCATAAGAATCAGAACCATAGACAATCACACTCATAACCAACTAGTTACATTTAAGACACAATCGGTTAGACTATTTTTTCGCCCCTCTCGTCAATCGGTCTGCTTTATCGAGGAGCAGGCAAGAAACTCTCATACACGCGGTTTCGTCCAAAGCAGCGTGAATCGATGGATTTAGCCACCCCAAATGGCACTGTTTTAACTTTAGGATGAGTTATGTTTAAACGATTTGAAGGCTTTACAGAGCCGTTCCCCAAATCTACACCGGATCAGCCTCCTTCAGGGATGTTCGCTTTTCTGCGTTATTACACTCGTGGTTATGAAAAGCCTTTGATCATCATGTCTTTGATGGCCACAATTGTGGCTGTTGTTGAGGTAATGTTGTTTGGCGCCATGGGACAACTGGTTGATTGGTTGTCTACCAGCAATCCAGAAACGTTCTTACAAGACAATAAATCGGATTTGATTTTCTACGGAGCCTTATTGCTGGTTGTCATGCCTATATTGGTGATCTTGTACTCGTTGCTCGTTCATCAAACGTTATTGGGCAACTACCCAATGTCTATCCGCTGGCTTGCACACCGGTATTTGCTCAATCAAAGCTTGAACTTCTATCAAGATGATTTTGCAGGTCGAGTCGCAACGAAAGTCATGCAAACCTCATTAGCTGTGCGCGAAACCGTAATGAAAGCTATGGATGTGTTTGTTTACGTTACGGTTTACTTTACCAGCATGATCATTATGTTAGCGACGGCAGACTGGCGTTTGATGATCCCAATGATCGTCTGGCTACTCGCTTACATCGCTATCCAAATCTATTTTGTCCCTAAGCTCAAAGACGTCGCTTCAGCGCAGGCCGATGCACGTTCGACAATGACAGGGCGTATCGTCGACAGTTATACCAATATTCAAACCGTCAAACTGTTTTCTCATAGCCAGCGCGAAACCCAATATGCCGAGCAAGGCATGAAAGGATTTTTAAATACGGTCTATCGTCAAATGCGCCTAGTGACCGGCTTCGACGTCGCTGTAGAGATCTCAAACTATATTTTGGTCTTTTCCGTTGCTGCTTTATCGATTTACCTGTGGTTGGATAGTGCCATCAGCGTTGGCGCGATTGCGATTGCTGTTAGTCTTGCATTGCGCGTAAACGGTATGTCGATGTGGATTATGTGGGAAGTTGGCGCCCTCTTTGAAAACATGGGAACCGTTGTCGATGGAATGAAAACGCTTTCTAAGCCTATTGATATTAAAGATAAACCAGGCGCAAAAGACTTGGTTGTCACTGAAGGAGGCATTCACTTTGATAACGTAAGCTTCCATTACGGCGAGAACAAAGGCGTAATTAGCCATCTCGATCTCAACATCAAACCAGGAGAGAAAGTAGGCTTGGTTGGGCGCTCCGGCGCCGGGAAATCGACTTTGGTGAACTTGTTACTTCGTTTCCACGATGTCGAAGACGGCAGCATTAAGATCGATGGACAGAACATCTCAGAAGTCACACAAGACTCTTTGCGTTCAAAGATCGGTATGGTGACCCAAGATACTTCTCTGCTACACCGTTCAATTCGTGACAATATTTTGTATGGCAATCCAGATGCGACAGAAGAAGATTTGCTGAAAGCCACTAAGCAAGCGCATGCCCATGAGTTTATCGAAACTCTGACCGACCCATTTGGTAATGTCGGATACGATGCGCAAGTTGGTGAACGTGGTGTGAAACTGTCTGGCGGCCAACGTCAGCGTATCGCAATATCTCGTGTGCTACTCAAAGACGCACCATTGCTGGTATTGGATGAAGCAACATCGGCTCTGGATTCAGAAGTCGAAGCGGCGATTCAGGAAAGCTTGAATGAATTAATGCAAGGGAAAACGGTTATTGCTATCGCTCACCGATTATCGACCATCGCACAAATGGATCGCCTCATCGTGCTAGATAAAGGCAGCATCGTTGAACAAGGTTCTCATCAAGAACTCATTGCGAATAACGGCATTTACGCCCAGCTTTGGGCGCATCAAACTGGCGGATTTATCGCTGAAGAACTAGACAATCAACACGCTTCTTAACGAGTGATAAGCTCAATAAAAACGGCGCTTTAAGCGCCGTTTTTTATTTTAATCCATGGCTAGACGCTCATATAGCCATTGTGGTTTCTCATATATGAAACACTCTCCATGATAAAGCTCACACTTTTTCTGCTAATATACCGCCTCGTTGCGTATCCATTGCAATGAACACAATACAGAGTATTGAGCCGTCTTCATTTGTCATTTCACTTTTTGAGAAACAGCTATACTCAATAGATGGCTTAGTTATTATATTAACAATAAGGTAATTAGCTTATGTGTAAATGTGGTTCAATGCAGATCGTACAACTCAAACCAAGTTGGGCTGACAAGCTATTTGGCTACTCAGAAAGATGGAAATGCCAACTTTGTTGTAAGATCTACCGCATCTAAAATTAAAAATAGAATCTTAGTTTTTCTAAGAAAAAGCAGTAGCCCGACAATGATTGTCGGGTTTTGTTTTTCCGTACATCCATTTTTATCCCTTCGCAACACGGTCACTCATCACGGCAAAACCTAGCATCTCAATGTGACTTAGGTATAGAATCAGGCCCACTTATTTATTCCGATATTCACATATAACTGGTCACTATGAACAAAAGTTTGCTAACGAATGTCCTCGCTATCGCTTTGATGGCTGGAGGTCATCAATTACAAAACGACTATCTTTGGTATGCAGGGCTGTTTGCGTTCTCAGGCGCCATCACCAACTGGCTTGCCATCCATATGCTGTTTGAGAAAGTGCCTGGATTATACGGTTCTGGCGTGATCCCCGCGCGATTTGAAGAGTTTAAACTGGCTATCAAAAACCTGATGATGGAACAGTTTTTTACTGAAGCGAACATTGACCGATTCTTGAATAAAGAAATGGCGGGCGGTGTGAACATCGATCTTCAACCAGTAATTGAGAAAGTAGATTTAAATCCAGCATTTGATTCCCTAGTGGAAGTAATTGAAGGCTCTCAGTTTGGTGGCATGCTAGCGATGTTTGGCGGCTCGGAAGCGCTACAACCCATGCGCCAACCTTTCGTCGAAAAGATGCAAGAATCCATCATTGAGTTGAGCAAGAGCGATAACATCAAAGAAGCACTGAAAGAGCAATTCGAATCTCCTGCAATGATGGATGAGATAAAGCAGAACATTGAAGGTATCATCGATCAACGTTTAAGCGAATTAACACCGGCATTAGTTAAAGAAATGGTGCAAAAGATGATCAAACAACACCTTGGCTGGCTAGTCGTTTGGGGCGGTGTTTTTGGTGGTTTAATTGGCGTTATCAGCACCTTTATCGGGGCATAATCGCTCACCGATTTATTAAAAAAGGAGCTTCGGCTCCTTTTTTAATCGAGAAAAAGTAATATACCAAGCCACGCTAAATAAGGAGGCTCAACACATGCCTCGCCTAACCAAGGAGCTCGGGATTAACACCAAATCCCGTTTTATGTTCTTCTATGACCACTTCACTACGAGTTTGAATCACGCCCGGAAGCGTGCCTAACTTACTCGACATAAACTCCTGATACGCTTTCATGCTCTTAACACGAACTTTTATCATGGTATCGAAATCTCCAGAGAGCGAGTAGCACTCTTCAATTTCAGGCATCAATTCCACCGCTTTCGCAAATTTTTCAAAAATAGAAAAACTGGTTTGGTCTAAACGAATATGGATGAATACTTGCACATCCAGCCCCAACTTTTCCGCATTCAACTCTGCATGGTAACCATTGATATACCCTTCTTTTTCTAGTCGCTTTACACGGTCAGAACATGGAGAAGTCGTTAAGTTAATCAGCTTTGCTAGTTCTACAACCGGAATTCTGCCTCTCGAATGAAGCACTCTCAAAATATGTAAATCAATCCGGTCCAATTGATAACTCATTAACCCACTTCCTTGTAACCACTTAGAAAGCATCACATTAATCGTTGCTCAAAAAATTGCAAACCATCAAATGCACAGCATGTGAAATTCAGCAGAGAATAACCAGAAAACAACGAAGGAGGGAAAGAGCTATGATTATTGCCGCTCACTTAGTAACCGTGAT
>NZ_JADDYG010000589.1:14340-22991 GCF_015163535.1 Vibrio sp. OPT46
CAATTGCAAACTATCAAATGCACAGCATGTGAAATTCAGCAGAGAATAACCAGAAAACAACGAAGGAGGGAAAGAGCTATGATTATTGCCGCTCACTTAGTAACCGTGATATGAAGAGAAAAAGCAACCTAGCGGCTCCCGCGGAGTCGCAAATTTGAAAGCGCATGACACGCCTGTATAGATATGTCGTTCGGGCAACGCCGCCCTATTTAGCCATTAATCATGGCTATCACTCAGAGTTAGAGTGCGGCCGATGTATGCCGTGTAGGATGTGGAACAACCTCTCCAATTGCACGATGATTACAACAACGGCAGTAGTATTGAGGCTCCATCTCGTAATAATGTTCACCTGATACAAATTTCGCCATCAGCTGTGTAAAACTCACCATTTTGCCTGTTAACGAGTCAACAGACTGAGGCTCGCAACGCTTCATAATCACTTTATGTTGCGTTGATTTTCTACAAGCTGCGCAATATATATCCGGCATTTCTCTTCTCCCTACTTTTTCGTCCTACTGACAATTGACATATTTTGTTCAAAATAATTCCACAATTAAAAAGCTCCTTTAATTTTTTGTGCCCTATCTTCAAAAAATTGAACGAAAGTATCAAAAAACTGAGACATTGGTCAGACCTCAACTTTTGTACCATCAATATGAGCAAACGTGCTTATGTGTGTAATAATACGACACATTACACATAAGCAATTGTTCGGGCTTATTATTTAGTAAGGCGCATGACAACTTTACAGCTGGCTAGATCGAGCTTTCGAGACGCCTTGTTATCTCGATTTACCCCGCAAACCAGTTGTTAGCAGCTATAGCCGTCTCATCAAGGAAGAAATGCATGACGATACAACCGATTCTCACTACCGAAAGACTCGTCCTCCGGCCATTCAATATCGATGACTGCCAACAAGTGGCTTTACTCGCTGGAGATAAGCGAATTGCCGACATGACAGCAAACATCCCTCATCCTTATGAGCGACCGATGGCGCAAGCATGGATAGATAGGCACGATCCGATGTATCAGCAGCATCAAGGCGTGGCGTACGCTATTACCTTGCGAAACACTGAGGAGTTACTTGGTGCGGTGAGTTTACCGCGTATAGAAGAGGGATATGTCGGATGATCATCCATGAAACTTCACAAAATCTGCCCAAGAACAACCCTTTCTTGCTAGGAACTGTATTGTTGTCGCTGTTCTATTTTTCCTACCTAGCAGACAAGATCGTCGAGTTTGGACTCGTAGCACTCACAATAATAGGATTGAAACTGCTCTCAACGTACTTCACGCGCCGCGCGTTCAATCCTAAAACGCTAGATATCGATGCAAGCACCAACACCTTGAAGTACCGCCAGGGCTCAACGGTTTACTTCCGTCTACCTCTTGATGACATTGTCAAAGTCCAAATACAGAAAGAGTTCTTCTCTAGCAAAAGTTTGATGCTCTACACAGTCAACGACGCTTACCAAGTGCCGAATTCAGACAATTTCGATTCTCTACAGTTAAAGGATTTAATGAAACAACTTGAAGAGAGAATTGATGATCAATTTCGCTAAAACGAAAAGAGAAGACATTCTAGAATGTTGCCAATTTGGTCTCTAAATAGAAAGACAAAAAAGCCAGCAATAACGCTGGCTTTTCTCTGTATTAGTCTTGTGCGACTTTCACGCGAATTTTGCTTTTTTCTACGTTCGTCAAATTCAGTGCTTCAAGAGCAGAAATGGCTTCTGCTTCGTCCGGCATGATGACAAAACCGAAGCCTTTCGACAAACCCGTGTCTTGATCAAGCACTAGCGAACACAGTTCTACTTTGCCGTACGCTGAGAATAATTTGCGGATATCTTGCTCGGTCATGTGACGAGCCAAGTTTCTTACTAAAAGTTTCATAATGAACCTAGTTGGTTTGATAACGGTTCGATTCTCTCAGTTTCTCTCTGGCAAACCAAGTGAATAATATGACGGCGTTGACTAGATCATTCTAAGTACATCTGTTTAAATGATTTTCCGTTCATTTTTCACCCATAGGAGAGTTGGCATGGAAACGAAACGTCTCAAACTCATCCCTGCTTGTTTAGAACGAGCCGAAGAGGCGCATCAAGCTGTCGTTCGCAGCCAAAAAACTCTCGAAGTCTATCTGCCGTGGGTACCTCATGTGCTGACATTAGAAGCGATGATAGAAGGGACAGAGAAAGCCATCGCAAACTTTGAAAACTTCGAAGAAGAGCTGCGTTACTACATCATTGAAAAGGAAAGCGATCGCTTACTGGGTGCGGTCGGCTTGATGATTCGAGATCCCGACGTACCATCCTTTGAGATAGGTTATTGGTTAGATAATGCTGCCGTTGGCAATGGTTATGTTGCCGAGGCTGTGCTCGAAGTTGAGCGCTATGCGTTTGATGACTTGGGCGCCAAGAGAATCGCAATTCATGCTGATAGCACCAACCAAAAGAGCCGGGCTGTAGCCGAGCGCTGTGGTTATGAGTTCGAAGGAGAGCTCAGAAACGAACGTCTGACTACATCGGGAGAGTTGAGTAACACCGTTATTTACGCCAAAATTCGTCGCGACTAACACTCCAATCTAACCGAGCAATGCTAAGCTTTGATCTCAAGCTACCACCATTAACGTTAATTAAGTTTCAGATAAAACAAAGCCCGCTAAAATAGCGGGCTTTGTGTTCATATACGGGAAGTTACTAGTCTAGTTCAACCAGTTTTTTCTCGAACGACTGGTGTTGGTCTAACACGTCTTGCGCAGCACCGCCCGTTGCTTTACTTACCACAATGATAGCAAGCGTAGAGAAGATGATGCCCGGTACGATTTCGTACACATCAAACCAACCCCCAGTTAGCTGCTTCCAAACCACGATAGTGATACCACCAACAAGAATACCTGCTAACGCGCCGTTACGGTTCATACCGCTCCAGTAAAGGCTAAGTACAACCGCAGGACCAAATGCCGCACCAAAACCAGCCCAAGCGTAAGATACAAGACCGAGTACTGAGCTATCAGGCGTCATCGCTAGGAATAGCGCAACAAGCGAAATAACGATAACACCGATACGACCAATCATTACGATTTCTTCAGAAGACGCTTCTGGCTTGAATACTTGCTTGTAGAAATCTTCTGCAAGCGCTGAAGATGAAACAAGGAGCTGTGAGTCAGCGGTACTCATTACCGCCGCTAGGATTGCTGCTAACAACATACCCGCAACGACAGGGTGGAATACTGCGTTAACCAATAGCATGAAGATCTTCTCACCGTCCTCTAGTTGAGTACCCGGATGACCCGTAACCCAAACCAGACCAACAAGACCAACAAGCATTGCACCAACCATAGATAGTGCCGTCCAAATCACTGCGATACGACGTGCAGTCGTTAGATCTTTGTTTGAACGAGACGCTTTAAAACGCGCTAGGATGTGTGGCTGACCAAAGTAACCAAGGCCCCACGCCGCTAGAGAGATAATGGCAATCGCAGACAATGGTTCGCCTTTCGCGTCATTCCATAGCGTTGCAAGTTCTGGGTTGATGTCATGTAGATCAGAACTTAGCTGACCTAAACCACCGTCCATTACCGCTATAGGAACAATCATTAGCGCAGCCGCCATTAGCAGACCTTGCACTAAGTCAGTCCAAGATACCGCTAGGAAACCACCGAATAGTGTGTAAGAAACGACACACACCGTACCGATGATAACAGCGTAGGTATAATCTAGACCGAATACCGTCTCAAACAGTTTGCCCCCTGCGACCAAACCTGAGCTGGTGTAGAAAAGGAAAAATAGAAGAATGAAAAACGCAGAGATTGTCTGAATCAGTTTCGACTTATCGTTGAAGCGACGTGACAGGAACTCTGGCAACGTTAGCGCGTCAGTTTGGATACTGTAGGTACGGAGGCGTTTTGCACTGATGAGCCAGTTTGCCCATGTACCAAGAAGTAGACCGCCGGCTAACCAGAAGGCCTCGATACCCGCAGCGTACGCATAGCCAGGCAAGCCTAGCAGCAACCAACCACTCATGTCTGAAGCACCTGCAGATAATGCAGCAGGCCACGGACCTAGGCTACGGCCACCTAGGAAGTAGTCAGATGAATTGGAAGTCCTCTTATACGCGTAAACGCCAATAGCAACCATAATCAGTAAATACGCCACAAAAGTGGACGTGATAGCAAAGCTATTTTCTATCATTAGATAGTCCTCGTTATAATTATTTCCTTCCTTGCCTGCCCTGATATTTTACCGTCTCAGCAATACATCAGAGTATAAAAAACCAATCTGGACCGACTCTCAGTCCAGTTACTCCAGATTGGCATTACAAGTCAGGTTAGTGAGTTTCGTTCCCCAACTCGAGTAGAGTTGCGTTACCACCCACCGCGGTAATATTTATCGTTCGAGTGCGCTCAGTAATGAAGCGCAACGAGAGATGAGGATCATGAGCCAATTTCGGTGACTCTAAATCCGTTTCAGAAACTAAGCCGACGATTGCACCGTCACGCTTAGCTAGTTGAAGATTGAGCGCATGCTCAACCTGTGAACGCCCAACATAACCCACACTACGTACATCGCTCTCAAGCAACGGGGCAGACGCATCGTACGCAACAACCTGGACTAAGTTAGATGGGAAGTTTGCCAACGCTACAGCTTGCTTAACCAATTGGTTTAGCTCTGCATTGTCACTGCAAACGACCACACTGTTGCCTGCAATTAAGGCACAGGTGATCATCGCAAAAGCACTGTATAACGCATTATCAGCAGGCTCGATGTTGTTTTCACAAATCACCAAAGCCACACCGCGTCCTGCGGCATACAGTTCGTTAGTTTCCCCTGTAGGGCCAACTAACTGGTGAGTTTCTGCAAGAAGAGCTGATGCTTGTTGCAAGTGGTAAGAAACCACCTTGGCAACGGTAGACTGCTGCCCTTCTAGTGCAGATTTAAATGCCAGAACATGCTCGCATTTGTAATCAAAATCAGTCAGATTCCACTGCTCCCACGCAGAGAATGCATCTTTAAAATAGGTGATCTGATGAACCATAATGCGACTCCTTATGCGTTTTCTGCTTGAGCAAGAAGATGTTGAGTAAAGCGGAATAGGTAGTGTGGACCACCAGCTTTCGGGCCAGTACCCGACAAGCCTTGACCACCAAACGGCTGTACACCAACCACAGCGCCAACTTGGTCTCGGTTGATGTAGCAGTTACCTACTCGAGCATGCTTCTCAATCCAACGGTACGTGGTTTCGTTACGGCTATGGATACCCATCGTCAAGCCAAAACCCGTTTTGTTGATCTGCGCAACCACGTTCGGTAATTCAGACGCTTTAAAGCGAACAATGTGCAATATTGGACCAAATTGTTCTTCTTTCAGCACATCGATGCCCGAGATTTCAAACGCACTTGGTGAGACAAAGTCACCATGCTGGCACGATTCATCCAGCTGTAGCTGAGCGACTTTAGTCTGTGTTTTGCTCATTTGCTCAAGGTGAGCGAGGAGTTTTTGTTTTGCATTGCTGTCGATAACCGGACCAACATCTGTTTTGTGTAGGTAAGGTAAACCAACATGCAGTTCATTCATCGCACCCTGAATCAGGTTGATCATACGGTCTGCTACATCTTCTTGTACAAATAGAACACGAAGGGCAGAACAACGCTGACCAGCAGATGCAAACGCCGAACGAATCACATCACGCACCACCTGCTCTGGCAATGCAGTACTGTCCACAATCATTGCGTTTTGGCCACCTGTTTCCGCAATAAACGGAACCGGTTTCGCGCTGCGCTCCGAAAGCGTAACGTTAATGCGTTGCGCCGTTGCCGTTGAGCCAGTGAATGCCACACCAGCAATAGCATCATGAGAAGTCAGTGCATGACCAATCTCAGCGCCGCGACCAGTAAGTAACTGAATCACACCTGCAGGGAAGCCAGCATCAAGCATTAGTTCAATAGCGCGAGCGGCAATTAAGCTTGTTTGCTCAGCAGGTTTTGCAACCACTGTGTTACCCGCAATCAGTGCTGCCGTCACCTGACCAAGGAAGATAGCCAACGGGAAGTTCCAAGGGCTGATACACACAAACACACCAAGACCTTCACGGCTAGAAATGCGTTTCACACCATCAAAGCCTTCTAGCTCAAATGGCTGTAGGTTTTGCGCTTGTTTCGCGTAATAACGACAGAAATCCACCGCTTCACGAACTTCATCAATGCTATCGTGAATCGTTTTACCCGCTTCTTTGTGACAAATCGCCACCAGCTCAGCCAGGTTTTCTTCCATTAAGTCAGCAAGCTTTTCTAAACAAGCCGCTTTTTGCTCAACAGGAACGGTTTTCCAATCAGAGAAAGCAGTTTGCGCCGCATCAATTGCAGCGGAAACGTGATCAAGAGTTGCAAATGCCACTTTGCCGACTTCAATTCGGCGATCGTATGGTGCGGTGATGATCTCAGCCGCATTTTCCTTGATCATGCTTTCGGCAAAGCGTTCACCATTGATCATCGGGCCTGCAACCCACTGGTTGTCCATGAAGCTTTCGACCTGAGCTTCAAATGGCTTCGCTTCACTGTCGATGTCGATGTTGACGCCATATGAGTTCTTACGCTCAGGGAAAATGTCGGCAGGTAATGGGATCTTGTCGTTGTGTAGCGTGTCAAAACCCGTCAACACATCCACAGGGTGATGGGTCAACTCGTAAATTGGACAACGCGCATCAACTAGACGGTGTACAAACGAGCTGTTCGCACCATTTTCAAGCAGACGACGAACCAAGTACGGAAGAAGATCAGCATGGCTACCGACAGGTGCATAAATACGTACTGGCTGACCGTACATTTTCATAACATGGTTATACAGTGAATCACCCATACCATGCAGGCGCTGGAACTCGTATTCTTTGTGCTCCGCCATGACAGCAATTGCCGTCACCGTGTGAGCATTGTGGCTTGCAAATTGTGGGTAGATATTACCGCGAACACCTTCGCTAAGTAGGAAACGAGCACAAGCTAGGTATGCAACGTCCGTCGCTTCTTTGCGAGTGTATACTGGGTAATTTGCATAACCCGCTTGTTGAGACCACTTGATTTCGCTGTCCCAGTACGCGCCTTTAACCAAACGCAGAGGAATAACGTCACCTTGTTCTTTTGCGAGTGCATTTAGCCACACCAAGACTGGTAGCGCACGTTTTGAGTAGGCTTGAATAACCAAACCAAACTTGCCCCAACCCTTCACAAGATCGCTACGGTATACTTTCTCAAATAGCTTCAGGGAAAGCTCAAGGCGATCCGCCTCTTCTGCATCGATTGTGATTGCAACGTCGACTTCAATAGCACGTTTTAGTAGTTGCATTAGTGAGTCATACAACTCTGTCATTACACGCTCTTCATTTGCGACTTCGTAGCGCGGGTGTAATGCAGAAAGCTTGATGGAAATCGAAGGCGCTGGACTGGTGTCGTTACCGTAAGTCTCGCGACCCACCGCTTCGATCGCCATTAGGTAATCTTTGAAGTACTTGTTCGCGTCCGCTGTAGTTAACGCCGCCTCACCCAACATATCAAACGAGTAGGTGAAACCTTTGTCGCGCATTGGGCGACCGTTCTTCTGCGCTTCTTCGATCGTACGACCACGAACAAACTGGTGACCCATTATCTTCATTGCCTGATACATGGCTTTACGAATCACGGGCTCAGAGAATTTATTTACCAGACGGTTTACAGCCTGACCTGGGCTCTGGGTGCCTTGCTCACCAAGACCAACCACTTTACCTGTTAGCATAAGGCCCCATGTTGATGCGTTAACAAACACAGAGTCAGAGTTTTTCAGGTGAGATTTCCAGTCTGCGACACTCAACTTATCTTTAATCAAAGAATCTGCTGTCGCGGCATCTGGGATGCGCATTAATGCTTCTGCAAGACACATCAGCAAGATACCTTCTTGAGTATCTAAGCTGTATTCCAGCAATAAAGCATCAATCATCTGGATTGACTTCTTATCGGCACGAATGGCTTCGATAAGGTGGGTCGTTTGGGTAGTGATCGCCGATTTTTCATCCTCTGTCGGCGTCGCTAGTGGCAATAGTTGCTCTAGCCATTGAGACTCGTCCACCATATATAATGGCGAGATCAGTGACCACAACTTATCAAGCGGCTGCCCGATAAATTCCGGTGTCAACACGTTCGTAGCTGTAAACATGTGTGTTCCTCAATCTCACTCCTCGAAAACCGCTTCGAGGATTATCAATGGCTGGCAGTGTATTTTGAGGCCGATAAGAATACTTGTCAAAAACTACGACATTTTTGCCAAAAACTCGCTTTTATAACAAAACATCCACATAGTCACATTCAAATAGGTAATATTTTGTGTTGTAAATTTTAATTTTTTCATTGCATTCACAACAAAATATCAAGAATATCAATAAGATTTTTGTGAAGAGCTCGTTCTAAGAGAAAATGTAGGATCAAGTGGCATATCAACCACTGCAAAGAACAGAGAATTTAAAAAAACGAGAGATAGGTCACGTGAATAAAACATAAAAAAACCATGCATAGTGCATGGCTTCATTCTGATTGATGATTATTTGACCTAAAAAAACGCGTTGTTATCCAACTTGTTTTTTATAACGGGAAGGTGATATTCCCTGTAAGCGAGTAAAAGTATGAGTAA
>NZ_JADDYG010000589.1:23001-27517 GCF_015163535.1 Vibrio sp. OPT46
ACCATGCATAGTGCATGGCTTTATTCTAATTGATGATTATTTGACCTAAAAAAACGCGTTGTTATCCAACTTGTTTTTTATAACGGGAAGGTGATATTCCCTGTAAGCGAGTAAAAGTATGAGTAAAAGTACTCTGGCTTGAGAAGCCAGTAAACTCGGCAATTTGCCCTAAAGAAAGGTGACCTTGCTCGATTAATTCGCGAGCCATGTCGATTCGCTTTCCGAGAACATATTGATGAGGTGTAATCCCCATCTGCTCTTTAAACAAGCAATGGAACTGACTTTCCCCAAGAAACACTCGCCCGGCCAATTGAGCCACACTAATCTTATGACTCAGGTGCTGCTCAATGTAACGATCAATCGCCTCCAAATCAAAGCGCGACTCTTTTCGACTGGTCTCAAATGCCGAGATATGGCGCTGCATTAACGCAATCACAGTGTCGTTACACGCACGACTTAACAGCAGGTCATCCGGATGGTTTCGCATTTCCTGAACCAACATCTGTATCAGCTTCTGAATTTGACTATCTAACTGGAAGTAGACATGGTCTCTCTCCAGGTTATTGATTTTTTGAAGCATGTCAGGATCATCATTTGTCGGTTTGGGCATATTCAGCACCAAAATATCCGATTGATTGATGACGCCACCGAAAGCATGATCAGAGCATGCGGTGACCACACAACCTTGACCAGGGCCGACAAGATTACCTCGCCCGCGCACTTCAAATTCGGCTTGCCCTTTTAAACCAATCACGATCTGCGTATAAGAATGATCGTGGCAATCCATATAAGACGGAAGTGTGATCAGCTCCGCCGGCTTCGGCAGCATAATCTCTTGATATGAAAGGATTTTTTGGTTATCTGAGTCACTCATTTTAAACAGTCGTCTTTACACGGTCAGCTTACATCTTCGCATCATATACCTTCTTTGTTGGGTTGCAACTTTTACCCAACTCAATCGACAAGATCAAATCAGCATGATCAAGTTCATTTACATGATCATAGTTCCGGAACGATGATCATGCGAGGTTAATTTACGGTCAGTGAGCAACCAATTTTATTAACAAAAACGGATAGATAGGCAACACCTTACGTATATATAATCAATCAATGTAAAGATCCTTGTTACCGAACAATCTGTTATTTTGTAAAACACCGTGCTCCATATTAGATAAGTCGTCTCTGAAACGGATCGAAACCCACTCTTAAACTCAACATAGAGGGATTTCCCCCCTTACTAATATGCCTCTGATTCAATACATTAGTTATCGAGCTTTAAGATGCATACGATCTAAAGCTCTCGGTATCTCATTGATACCTCTAACTTACTTAGCAGACCCTCGCTAGGTAATTTAGAACCTCTTCTACACGTCGACAAGATTATATCTTGTGTTGCCAGCCCGTCTTCAGGCTGGCTTTTTTTTCGCTTCTCAACAATGAAAACAATGGCATAAGCTGATATCATAGCTTTTGTCTCACTGTCCCTCTCATATGCTTAGGTGCTGCTCTTTCGCTCACAAGTGATATGAAAGTCAAACACATTACAACTGAGTTGTAGGAAGCATGATCAAGGACGATACGAGTTGTAAGCCGAACATTAGGCGGACATCCGTGAGCGCACATATCTGTAATGAAACAGACCATTTTCCCAATTAAACTCTTCGTTCCATTTCGTCGTTGTCTATGACTACCTGACGAAAACATCGAACACCATGAATTTAATTGGATTGAGCGCCAATCAACGAACGTGTTCTAGCAACGTAACTGCCTACTTGGCAACATCAATACGAGCCATGTAACACGGACGTCTCTGTATTGGTAAAAGCAGTATGTAGTGAGTCCTTTTGTGAATATTTCAGTCGATACCATAGAACAATCCCTCCTTAAACAGCTACCAGGTTGTTGGGGATGCAAAGATAAAGATTCGGTATTCCTATACGTAAACCAGGAATACGCAGAACTGTTAGGGCACACATCGCCCGAGGAGTGCTTGGGTAAAACTGATTTTGATATGGCCAGCCCAACCACTGAATGCGCGCAAGAATTTCAACGCCAAGATAAACACGTTCTCGAAACTGGCGAGTCACTAAAAATTCTGGATATCCACCCTTATCCAGATGGCCGCTGGCGAGCACATATATTTACTAAAACACCGTGGCGAGATGACAAAGGCGACATCGTAGGCACCATTTTCTACGGAAGGGAACTCACCGACACCGCCGTGATTGAAGTCGGGTATTGGGTTTGTCGTGCAATCAGTACCAACCCAAATCAACAATCCATCTTTCGTTTTTCTGACTTACAACCAAAACCAGAGAAGCTCACATGCCGCGAGCAAGAAACGCTTTTCCTCTTGCTCTATGGCAAAAAGCCTCAATTTATCTCTCAGGTCATGGGCATATCAACAAAAACCGTTGAAGGTCACGTCGCACGCTTACGTAATAAGTTTGCAGCGAACAGCAAGAACGAACTAATAGATAAAGCAATGGAAGCAGGCTACGGCTCTGTTGTACCCAAAACGCTGCTTAAGCATCAATTATCGGTTGTGTTGAATGGAGAGCGATAATTCGCATCGCTTCCACCTACAAAAACACCGCCCCAATTCGGCGGTGTTTGTTTATTCATGAGGGACCATAAGCCTATGGCGCTAAACGATCAATGTCCCAACTTCCATCATGCTGGGAGAAAAGAAAACGATCGTGAAGGCGATGTTCGCCACCTTGCCAAAATTCGATGCTCTTTGGTTTTACGCGAAAGCCACCCCAAAAGGTTGGTACTGGTATTTCACCCTTAGCAAACTTCTGTTTTAGCTCTAAAAACTTACCTTCCAACACACCTCTGGCAGAAATACGGCTACTTTGTTTGCTCGCGATTGCGGCCAACTGGCTCTCTTTAGGACGAGAAGTAAAGTATTTCATATTCTCTACGGCGGTAAGCTTTTCAGCCACACCAGTAATATGAACTTGGCGCTCTAACGGGTGCCAAGGGAAGTGCAAACTAATATTGCTGTTATGCTCTAGCTGCTGGGCCTTGCGACTGCCTAGGTTGGTGTAAAACACAAAACCATCTTTGTCGACGTTTTTCAATAGAACAATGCGTTGAAACGGCATGCCATTTTCATCAACCGTTGCAACTGTCATCGCAGTCGGGTCCGTTAAACCCGCTTCAACTGCTTGCTCTAGCCACAGATTAAATTGATCAATAGGATCAGCTTTCAAATCTTTACGACGCAGCCCACCTTTGGTGTACTCACGACGAATATCAGCAAGTTCCATCTTTACTCCTTCACTCGTTTTTGTCGATTGTGCTCCCGATACTGAGGAAATACAAGGACATCATTGTGCTTGTTATCGTTGCCGCTCACAGCATCACAGTGCGTCATTTGATACCATGACACAAAAAACCAGTGAGCCGATCGTGAACTTACTCAACCCCAAAGCCCTACGTCATTTTTTACTGCTACTGTGTGCCGTCGGCATTTCAGGGCTTGCGCTTACTCATCATTACGCAACTCAATACCAACATGATCAATGGCAACAAAAGCTAGAGAGACAAGCCGCGCAAGTGTCACAAGAAGTGGACTACGAACTGGCAAAGTTTGAACAGATACCAAACCTATTAAGTCACGACCCAAGACTACTCAAAGCAGTAGAGCGCGGAACGCCCTCTCAAGAGCTCAACCTACTGTTATCAGATTGGTTGAAGCAAAGTTTGGCCGATACGATTTACGTTCATGACCGCACCGGGTTAGTCATAGCCTCAAGTAACTTTCAGCAAGAAGATACGTTTGTTGGCTCTAGCTTTAGCTATCGCCCCTATTTTAAAAATGCGCGACGCGGTGAGCCCGCTCAATATGTTGGATTAGGCGTGCGCTCGAATAAACGTGGGTACTTCTTCTCATCTCCGCTGTGGGTAAATGAGGAAGTCGTTGGCGTGATCACAGTAAAAGTGAACTTGGAGCAATTAGAACAGCGCCTTTCGCAAACCACGACTGACGTACTCATTACAGATAAACACAATGTCGTGTTTATGAGCAATTTACCAGACTGGCGCTATCGTGCACTTTTCCCACTGTCATCGAGTGCAATAAATGAACTTACCGAAACGCGTCAATATGGCGATACCTTACCCGAATATTTTGGTGAGTTAACGGCACACAGTGGTGTCACGGAGTTTGATGACAATCAATTGCTTCTATCACCGAATTACCTCGCATACGCAACACACTTATTGGATAAAGGGTTTCGCGTCGTTGCCTTAATTAACCACAACAGCGTTCTTGCCGCCGTTTTACAGGCCGATATCGTCTTCCTGATCTTATATGCGCTCATTGCTCTAATTGCGTTAGCGTGGTTCCAAACCCTAGTTAACAAAGCACGCCTTGCCCATCTCAATGTGAGCCTAGAAGAAAAAGTAGTGCAACGGACACTAGTTCTGAGTGAAGCCAACCAAAAACTACAACAGACCATCCGCCAATATGAGCAAAGCCAACAAGAGCTTAAACAAACACAACAAG
>NZ_JADDYG010000589.1:27732-31791 GCF_015163535.1 Vibrio sp. OPT46
ACATACTGCCACCAGCATTTTGAGCAACAAGCTTATTAAGCAAGGAGTAACACTAAAAGTTCCGGCCATCGACTATGATGTGAAGCTGGCCATTCACAGCGTTGAATTAGAACAAGTGCTGATAAACCTCTTCCACAACGCCGCACAAGCGATGGAAAACCACTGTATCGATCCGCAAATATCCATTGCTGTTCAGTGTCATGATGACAGTTGCGACATTCTTGTTTCCGATAACGGACCAGGGATGTCAGACGAAGCCCTAGCAAAAGTGTTCGACCCATTTTTTACGACTAAGCCGGAGGGTCTTGGATTAGGTTTAACAATCTCCAAGCGGATTATAGAGAGCTATCACGGTTCCCTCTGTGCCTATAAACATCAGAACACAGAACAACAAGCAGGAGGGATGACCTTTATCGTGACGCTACCAATAGTCAATCAGAATAAACGTACCCCAGAAGTGGAAAACGACCATGAATAACCCAGTTTTCTTTGTTGATGACGAACCACACATTCGTGATGCCGTGTCTCAAGCCCTGCTGATTGAAGGGATAGACGTCACCTGCTTACCCAACGCAGTAGAAGCCTTACGCGTAATCGACTCAAATACACCTGCGATTATCATCACCGATATCCATATGCCCGTGATGGATGGCTTGGAGTTTATGCGAACTTTGCGAAGCAAAAACGATCACTTTCAATTCATCGTACTTACTGGACATGGAGATGTGAAAACCGCGGTAGATGCGATGAAAAGCGGCGCGTACGACTTTCTAGAAAAACCGTTTTCAACGGAACAGCTCATGAAATCGCTCAACAATGCCAGCGATAAACTGAACTTGTTGCAAGAAAACATCTGGCTTAAGAAAGAGCTCGACATGCAAACTCATGTTGGTCCGAAAATGATTGGTCACAGTAAGGCCATGGTGAGCATTCGTCGCGCCTTGATCAGTGCGCCCACAAGCCAGCCGCTCATTTTTGTAGGTCAAGATGGTACGGGTCGGCGACTCGCTGCACAATTTGCCCACGACATACATGCAACACCGGATAGTGAGCTAATCGCCGCTTCTGGTGAAGACCTCTATGAGCTTTCATTAGAAGCGCTCGACAAAGCCATACACCGCTTAAGTGAAGGAAAACGCCACTGCAGTTTGTACTTACATAGCGCAGAGCATGTGTCGTTTGAACAATGGGAATACTTGTTCAAGCACCCAAAACTTGAACGTGTTTTTGGCGCGACCACCCAAGCCGAGCCACCTCTAAAACCCCTGGCGACTCTAATTCACTTACCAACGCTCGATGAAAGAAAGGAAGATATAGGGCCTTTATACAAGCACTTTGTGCGCCACACAGCGAGTCGATATCAGTTACAGCCGCCACATATCAGCCTAGAAGAGGTCAAACACCTCTCCAGTCTCGAATGGCCAGAAAACGTTAAGCAGCTACGCCAATTTGCTGAACTTCGTGCCCTCAAGCCAGATACTTTTAGAATGGAAGATTGGAACAGTGAGAAAAGTCTTGAAATTCAGAGTATGACTCAGCGCACAGAATACTTTGAATATTGCTTGTTATTCGATGCATTGCAAAGACATCGCGGCAGACTCAAAGAGGTTCAACTAGAATTACAGGTATCACGCAAAACCTTGTACGACAAACTAAAAAAACATCAGTTGGATAAAGCCAAGTTCAAGGCGTAATAGCTATACTCCGGCGCTAATTATGCTTTTGTTTGATTTAGAAAGTGTAAGAAAGCTCATTTGAAGAGAGAATAACCCTCTTCTCATATTTTATTAGCCGAGCATGCTGACATGATCGGTTAATAATAATAAGATCAAAAAGATAATCCGTAATTATATAAGCAGGGACTGTGATGAGCCGAGATAACTACAACAAACTCAACGATGAAGAGTTGGATTTTGTTGATGACAAAACTGCAGCATTGCTCCTCAATACCCCCAACAGCGCGCGTTTTATGCTCTGGGTTATGGTGCTATTTTTCATTGCAGCAATAGGTTGGGCATCTTGGGCTGAAATCGACAAAGTCACGGTTGGTCAAGGCAAAGTGATTCCCTCCTCACAGATACAAGTAGTCCAAAACTTAGAAGGTGGCTTAGTCAAAGAAATCTTGGTCAAAGAAGGTCAGTTGGTTGAAAAAGGCCAACAGTTACTGCTTATCGATGACACCCGCTTTCGCTCAGATTTTCGTGAACGTGAGCAACAAGTTGCCAACCTTACCGCATCTGTGCTGCAACTATCCGCTTCTATTAACAGTGTTGCCGTTAATCGTGATTTTGAAACGGAAAACTGGCGTCAAAGTGTACTACTTGATTACGGTAAACTGACCTTCCCACCAACCTTGGAAGAGACTCGACCTCAACTCACACAGCGTCAAAAAGCAGAATATCGCGAAGATCTAGATAATTTACGCAACCAACTTTCTGTTATTGACCAACAAGTGCAGCAAAAGCAGCAGGACTTGGTAGAGATCCAAGCACGAGTAAGGAACTTACGTCAAAGCTACCAATACGCGAAAAAAGAACTCGATATCACCAAACCTTTGGCAGACGAGGGCGTTGTTCCTCGTATTGAACTGCTCAAATTACAGCGCCAAGTCAACGATACCCGTCGTGAAATGACGTCCAGTGAGCTCAAGATTCCCGTATTGCAATCAGCGATTCGAGAATCCATGCTCAACCGTATTGATGTTGCACTCAAATTCCGCTCTGAACAGCAAGAGAAACTCAACAGCGCCCAAGACCAGTTATCTGCCTTGGTTGAATCAGCGGTGGGCTTGGAAGATAGAGTAAACCGAACGGTTGTGAATTCGCCAGTAACAGGCAAAATCAAAACACTGAACATCAATACTGTCGGTGGTGTTATCCAACCTGGTATGGATATCGTCGAGATCGTACCAACAGAAGACACACTATTGGTAGAAGCGAAAATTGCGCCAAAAGACATCGCATTTTTACGCCCAGATCTTCATGCTATCGTGAAATTTACAGCTTACGACTTCACAAAGTACGGCGGTTTAGAGGGTGAGTTGGAACATATCAGCGCGGATACCACTCAAGATGAAGAAGGCAACAGCTTCTACATTGTTCGTGTACGCACCGAAAAAACAAACTTTGGTCAAGATGCAGATTTACCAATCATTCCAGGAATGACAGCATCGGTCGATATCATCACAGGGAAGCGAACCGTTTTGGAATATCTACTTAAACCGATTTTAAGTGCCAAAACGAACGCCTTGAAGGAGTAAACCACATTAAGATACTCGCGATAGGGAGTATTGAGCGATAAGTGATTAAATAAAAAGCACTTATTTCTCACTGACGAACTCTCTAGAAGAGTATACTTGTGATACGAGTCGAATATGCGATCCAATTTGCAGCGTAAAGTTACATTATTAATCAGCTTAAGTTGTTTGTCGTTCCAACTTGGTGCGCTGAACAGTAAAGAACAACGATGGGTCAATACGGTCACAGCGGTGTACGGCGAACGTGCGGGATTGCGCGTAAATACATGGCGAAAGAACCTCGACTTATTTAAACAATTAGAGACTCATGAACAGCTCGCTGGCGTTAACGACTTTTTTAATCAGCTGTATTTCGTTGACGACATAAAACTGTGGGGAAAGACAGATTATTGGGCTACGCCACTCGAATTTTTAGGGAGTAACGCAGGAGACTGTGAAGATTTCACTATTGCTAAGTACTTCTCTTTACTCGAGCTAGGAATACCAGATTCAAAGATGCGGTTAATATACGTAAAAGCCATCGAACTGAATCAGTTTCACATGGTATTAGCTTACTACCCTACCCCAAGTTCTGAGCCGCTCATTCTCGATAATATCAATCCTGACATTGTCCGAGCCTCTAAGCGTAGCGACTTGCTACCGATATACAGTTTTAATGGTACAAACCTGTGGTTGATGAAGTCATCTGCTAGCACTGGAGAGCTAGCAGGGAAAGCATCACGGTTGAGCCTTTGGAATGACTTACGCTCGCGCGAACGTAAGTTGCAGTTAAATAAACCTAAAATTAACTATGACGAGTGAGA
>NZ_JADDYG010000589.1:31801-32657 GCF_015163535.1 Vibrio sp. OPT46
GGCAGGGAAAGCATCACGGTTGAGCCTTTGGAATGACTTACGCTCGCGCGAACGTAAGTTGCAGTTAAATAAACCTAAAATTAACTATGACGAGTGAGAAACATGACCCTATATAAGAAGCTTGTGGTGGGGATGGTTACGGTCTTTATACTCTTGTTGGCATCAGTATTCGTAATCCAATTCAACACGACTCGAGACAGCTTGGAGCAACAGCAACGTTCAGAGGTCAACAACACTATTAACACCGTAGGTTTGGCACTGGCTCCTTACCTAAAGGACAAAGATAAAGTCGCGGTTGAGTCCGTGATTAATGCTCTATTTGACGGCAGCACCTACTCCGTTGTTCGTCTTACAGCATTAGATTCTGACTACCAGATCGTGCGTACTTACCCAGTTAAACCAAGTACGGTGCCACAATGGTTTATCGACATGAATCTATTTAAAGCGATTCACGATAAGCGTGTTGTGACCAGTGGTTGGATGCAGCTCGCCGAAGTAGAAATCATTAGCCACCCAGGCGCAGCTTACGAGCAGCTCTGGCAAGGTTTTATTGGCTTGCTGTCTGTATTCAGTGTTATTTTTCTAGCTGGTTTAGTGGCAATTTCATACATCCTACGTCGCTCGCTAAAACCATTAACGGCCATCGTAAATAAAATGCATGAAATCGCGAATAACCAATTTGGTGAACCGCTTGCTCGTCCAAGAACCAAAGATCTTATCGCGGTGGTAGATGGCATTAACATGATGTCTGCTCAAATCGAGCTATCATTCAAAGAGCAAGCCAAAGAGGCTCAACGTCTGCGTGCTCAAGCTTACCTCGATCCTATATCTAAATTGGGTAACCGCTCATTCTACA
>NZ_JADDYG010000589.1:32712-36480 GCF_015163535.1 Vibrio sp. OPT46
TCAACCAAATTGACCAATGGCTTGCAGAGCAAACGCAAGGGGGTATCGCGCTACTCCATGCTGAATACATTGGGGACATTTACGAGACCAAAGATTACCAACGCGCAGATGCCCACGTTAAAGAACTGTCTCAACGTTTGAAAAACACCATTGATGTTCCGGGTGCCACTATTGCTCGCTTATCTAGTGATGAGTTCGGCTTGCTTTTCCCTCATATGGATGAGAGCGAGTTACGCATTTTATCGGACAGCATCGTCAATTGTGTGAACGGCCTAAATACTGACCCAACAGGCTTAGCAAAACCTAAAGCGTCACTAGGGGTTGCACACAGCAAAGATCAGAAAACGCGCTCTGAAATCCTCTCGATGGTGGACAACGCACTATCGAAAGCCAAAGCGCAACCAGACAAGCCATACGGCTTCATTGGCAGTGATACACCTTCTAGTTTGATGGGTAAACAGCAATGGAAAGCGTTGGTTGAAGAAGCCATTCATAGTGATTGGGTTAAATTCCGTTTCCAAGCTGCGAAAAACACATGGGGTAAAGTATTCCACAACGAAGTATTTTCAAGCATCGAAAAAGATGGTGAAACGTATCGTGCGAATCAATACCTATTCGCACTAGAACAGTTAGACGCCACCAACATCTTTGACCAGTATGTCATTGAATCAATGATTAAGATGCTAGAAAGTGGTGAACTTAATGACCCAGTCGCGATTAACATCGCGCAAAGCAGCTTGTCTCAACCATCGTTTATTCGCTGGACAACTAGCATGCTGGAAAAACACGCCAAAGTGGCCTCTAAGCTACACTTTGAAATTCCAGAGGAATGCTTTATCGATCAGCCTCACCACACAGCACTGTTATGTAATGCCATTCGCCAATCAGGTGCTGAGTTCGGCGTAGATAACTACGGACGTAACTTCCAATCTTTGGAATACATCCAAGAGTTCCGCCCGAACTATGTGAAGCTCGATTACCTATTCACACACAACTTGCACGACGAAAAACAGAAATTCACGCTAACGTCGATCTCTCGTACTGCCCACAACCTTGGTATTACGACTATCGCATCGCGTATCGAAACTCAAATCCAGTTGGACTTCCTCACTGAACATTTTGTTGAGGTATTCCAAGGATTCATCGTCGACAAGGAATAAAAAGGTTTATCAACGATGAAAGACCCTTTACTGAATTCGCTCATCTACGTTAGCCGTTACTATGGGTTAGCTAACTCGCCAGAAGCGCTAGTCAACGGACTACC
This sequence comes from Vibrio sp. OPT46, assembly GCF_015163535.1. Taxonomy (NCBI): domain Bacteria; kingdom Pseudomonadati; phylum Pseudomonadota; class Gammaproteobacteria; order Vibrionales; family Vibrionaceae; genus Vibrio; species Vibrio sp. OPT46. The sequence goes on from NZ_JADDYG010000589.1 coordinate 33,977, forward strand.
GCTATCTGACGGTAAACTGACCCCATTTTTGCTACCAAGAGCAGCGGAAAGGGCCGGATTGGTTGCCAAGGAAAACCGCGCAGAGCTGGAGAGCATCTCTAGCCTAATTCTGCCAGCAATCTTAGTTCTTAAAGGCGGTGACTCTTGCGTTCTCAACAGCATCAATATGGAGAAACGCGAGGCCGAAGTCACCACCCTAGAAAGTGGAATGGTGCCGATCTCTATTCCATTAGAAGACCTACTTGAGCAATACACTGGTCGGTACTTTTTAGTTAAAAAGCAATTCCGTTTCGATGAGCGCTCTCCCGAAGTGCTCAAAACCAACGAAGGCCACTGGTTCTGGTCAACCTTGTGGCAGTCAAAACGCATCTACCGTGATGTTTTAATCGCATCACTTCTCATCAACCTCTTTGCGGTTGCCGCTCCGCTATTCACTCGCTTGGTGTACGACAAAGTGGTTCCGAATCTTGCGTTTGAAACCCTATGGGTACTAGCAAGCGGCATCTTTGTCGTGTTCCTGTTCGACTTCATTCTCAAGTCGCTGAGAAATTACTTCATTGATGTGGCGGGCAAGAAGTCTGACATTCTGATTTCATCCAAACTGTTCAGCAAAGTGATGGGGATTAGAATGGAATCGAAGCCGCCTTCGGTCGGTGCCTTCGCTCGCCATTTACAAGAATTCGAATCTATTCGAGAGTTTTTTACTTCAGCGACCGTCAGTGCTCTCATTGATTTGCCTTTTGCCATTTTATTCTTAGTGATTATATGGCTAATGGCTGGCGATCTTGTGTATGTACCGATGGTGGGCGTGGTCATTTTGATTATTCACTCGCTACTGATACAAGGGCCGCTGCGCCGCTCCATTGAGGAGGGTTCACGCCTAGCATCGCAAAAATATGCCAATTTGATAGAGAGCTTGGCTGGGTTAGAAACCGTAAAAATGCTCAGTGCGCAAAGCCAATTCCAATACCGCTGGGAAGAGGCAGTTGCGCACATGGCGAACTGGAATATAAAAAGCCGCCGAATTACGGATAGCATTCAAAACGCAGCAGGTTTTGTGCAGCAAAGTAGTAACGTAGGGATGATCATCCTAGGCGTTTACTTGATTGCAGAGGGCGACTTAACCATGGGTGGTTTGATTGCCGCAACCATGCTTAGCGGCCGCGCGATAGGTCCTTTGGTTCAGTTATCCTTACTCTCTACGCGCTACAACCAAGCGAAGTCTTCTATGACAATTATCAATCAAGTCATGGAAATGCCGGATGAACAAGAAGAAGGTAAACGTTACATTCACCGTCCAATAGTACAAGGCAAAATTGAACTTGAACGCGTGACCTTCCACTACCCAGATTCACCGGTGGCGTCGATTCGAGATTTGAGCTTGACCATTAACCCAGGCGAAAAAGTAGCGATCATAGGCCGTATCGGTTCGGGTAAAACCACGTTAGAACGTCTCATCATGGGCTTGTATCAGCCGACGGAAGGTCATGTTCGCATTGATGATACCGACATCGCACAGCTGCATCATGTCGACATTCGCCGTAATATTGGTTGTGTGCCGCAAGATTCGAATCTGTTCTTTGGTTCTATCCGCGACAACATTACGCTAGGTCGCCCATTAACCGATGACCGTGACGTACTAGACGCAGCGAATCGTGCCGGTGTTACTGCGTTTACGCAATCTGACCCAGCGGGCTTAGAACGCCAAGTTGGTGAAGGTGGTGCAATGCTTTCGGGTGGTCAACGTCAAGCAGTCACGATCGCTCGTGCATTTTTGGGTCGTCCTCCTGTTCTACTCATGGATGAACCAACCAGTGCGATGGATAATCGCTCAGAGATGCACATTAAACATCAATTAGCACAGTTGAAACCTAGTGAAACGCTGATTCTGATTACGCATAAAACGTCTATGCTCGACATCGTTGATCGCGTAATTGTGATGGAGAAAGGCAGCATCATCGCAGATGGCCCTAAAGCGCAAGTGCTGAACGATTTGAAACAAGGCAAAGTGCGTGCGGTTAGCTAGCCTGAATTCACATTGATAAAAGACAAGGGCCCCGTTTAACTTGTGTTTAACGGGGCTTATTTTATTGTGAGCCCGAGATAATTAAGTTCTTCAAGCGCGACCCAAACGAGTACAAGGCCAACAATCACGAATAAAATCATAATCGCCTTTTCATCTTCTTCCATTTTTCAACGCCCTAAAAGCTATTTCAATTAATACACCTTAGGTTATCAGGACAAAAGTCATATTCAGCTCGTTTATAAGGAACTAGCGTCATAGAATGTCGGATATGGGATACAGCTCAAAGATTGCTCTCTTCAAAATCACGTCAGCTTTGATTGAATATAAGTAATGAAGCCAAAAAGTTCGTAATGCTCACTAAGTCTTTGATTAACTTATACAGTACTCTGTGGTACCTCAACACAGAGACAAATGGTGTAAAGAAAAATTGTGATTACTTACAGCAAAAAATCAGCTATAAAAGCCGCTTTCTAGATAT
>NZ_JADDYG010000589.1:36490-37347 GCF_015163535.1 Vibrio sp. OPT46
TTTCAAAATCACGTCAGCTTTGGTTGAATATAAGTAATAAAGCCAAAGAGTTCGCAATACTCACTAAGTCTTTGATTAACCAATATAGTACTCTGTGGTACCTCAACACAGAGACAAATGGTGTAAAGAAAAATTGTGATTACTTACAGCAAAAAATCAGCTATAAAAGCCGCTTTCTAGATATCGTCGAGATGAAGAAATGAATGATTGGATCCAATTAGAGCAAGTGAGCCAGTATTTCACTACGGGCTCCCTCGGTTACAAACTACTGATGGGCATTTTTGTCCTGATCGCGTATCGCATCCTGAAGAGGATTGTAAATAGAGCCATCCTAAATTTGGCAACAACGAAAGGTGTAAAAAAGGCTCGTTTGAGTTTTATTCAGCGCTGTTTCAATGTCGCGCTGCTATTTTTGACCGCCTCTATTTTTGCCATTATCACAGGTATTGGCTATGGCGATGTGTCTTTGTTCCTATCGTCCATTTTTGCCGTATTAGGTGTGGCATTTATTGCGCAGTGGTCAATTCTGAGCAACATCACTGCCAGCTTTTTGATCTTTTTTGTCTTCCCATATCGAGTGGGTGACCGAATTAAAGTCGTAGACAAAGATGAAGACATCTGCGGTGAGATTCAAGAAATCAGCATGTTTCACGTGTTAATTAAGCACGACAACGGTAACTTGATCACTTACCCAAACAACCAGATTTTGCAAAAAGCAGTGCTAAAGCTGGCAAAAAACAAGCCAGAGCCAAGTAAAGCAAAATCTCGGATTTATACTCGCAGAAAGAAATAACCCACTAAAAAGCCGATGTATCTACATCGGCTTTTTAGTATCACTTGGTGGTCACAAATAACCC
>NZ_JADDYG010000590.1:0-725 GCF_015163535.1 Vibrio sp. OPT46
AATGCTACTCGTTGATATGCTGCAAAATCGATAGCTTTGGCATGCATCATTCTCGCATCCATATTGCAACTCAGCTGAAACATGAAATCTCTAATGCGCAGAACCTCTTCCTGTAAAAACACTTTCCATCGAGTATGTTTAGCTAGTGAGTTTTGGGTTTTATCGTGTTGAACCATTGTGCATAGTGTGCATCCAAATCGACTAGATCCATTGCAACCATTTGAATTCTTTTGTCCTACTGCAATCTCACAGACATCAGAAGAAGCATTCCCATAAATGGCCAAAAGCAGGGCGAAATCAGAAAGGAAGCCGGGAAGGGGAGGGAGCCCAGCTAAACTACGAGTAAGAGGCTTAGCTCCAGAAAGTTCTAAGGAAGTGAAAACCTCTTGGGTAGACCAGTCACGTATTGGAGCGTATAGAAACAGTGGGTAGCCTGTATTTAAATCAGACTCTTTCATCTCTTTCAATAAATCACTTATAGACTTATCACTGGTTCCCTGAATAACCATATTACCTTTTCGCTTTGTACTCTCGTTGTTTCTTTGCCCTGTAGCGCAAATCACATCAAAACGGGTGTATTGCTGTAGTTCTTCGTCTGATTTAAAGCGGTCCAATAGGTTTTTTAAATATCTTTCGCTAGGAACAATTTTGAGAATAGAGCTGCAGTCACTATTACGTTGTGCATTTGGTATTAGCTTATTACTAGTCAGGTATTTGTTCGCGTA
>NZ_JADDYG010000591.1:0-275 GCF_015163535.1 Vibrio sp. OPT46
CGAGTTTGGACTGGCCAAGATGCACTATCCTTTGGTCTTGTCGATCAAATGGGTGACTTTGATGATGCTGTAGAGCTAGCGGCGAAACTAGCGAACGTGACCGATTATGGCATTTACTGGGTAGAAGAGCCTCTTTCACCTACTGAACTATTTCTACAAGAGTTTATGAAACAGGTGAAAGTCTCTCTAGGTATTGATGCAACAAGCTTGCTACCAAAAAGTCTTCAACCCGTAGCTCAACAATTCGAACAAGACGCAAGCTTGCTCCAAAGCTT
>NZ_JADDYG010000592.1:0-270 GCF_015163535.1 Vibrio sp. OPT46
TAACAAGTTCCATGTACGTAGTTGGCTTCACTTCGGTACGCTGAATGGTTAAATCATACCGTCCATCTTCCCCTTTTTTTAAAATCAAACGGTTCGCTGATTCAGAGGCAGCAAACTGAGGTAGATGAGGGTTAATTTCAAGCATATCGTTTGCTAGCTGCTCATTGGAATCACTGGGACGCTCCTCGTGTTTTAGAACCAACAAACGATTTCTGTCTTTCTGCAAATCAGGAATACCTCCATTAGCCTCTGAAAGCACACTCGATTCAA
>NZ_JADDYG010000593.1:0-537 GCF_015163535.1 Vibrio sp. OPT46
CCAGATGAAGGGGTGGCGGGTAAAGCTGTTGATGCAATGACACCGGAAAAAGAGAAGAAAACGGTGAAAGACGTAACCAAAAAGCTCAATAACGATTGATACCTACATCATAGATGTTTGAGCGTAGAAAACATTTTCCTAGAATAAAGTGGCGATTTACCAGTTGTTTGAAGCACACGTCTAATCTTGGTTTTTCATATTCAAAAACCTGCATTTGACCACACACTATTTTTACTACACAAGTTCAAAAATTAGTAATAATTCCTCCTAACTTTGAGACTTTGAGCCTAACGAGAAATGTAACAACTTGCATACAAGTCACTTGGCTATATTGTACACATACTATATATCGAAGAAAGGAGGTTTAACGATGGTTAGAGGTTATAGTGAACAGACTCTAAAAGCCGAACCTGTAGTTCAATTGGCGGTACTGACAGGCTTAGATGCCGATTTGAACTTCATCAGAAACAACAGAGAAAAGGTTTTGCCTATAATCACAGGTGTCATTTTGTATCGACAGCTCAATAGACGCGACCA
>NZ_JADDYG010000593.1:594-1204 GCF_015163535.1 Vibrio sp. OPT46
AAGAAAAGTCCTTGAGCAGGCACAGGCTTTAGGGAATTCGAAATTTTTCGGTAAGATTCAAATGCTGGTAGCGCAAAGTATTGCCAAGCCAATGTGGAACCCTTGGAGCCTATCAGATGGTGAGCTGCGCCAGTATTTTAATACTCATAAAGCAGTTGCAAATTTCCTTTCTACATGGTTTATCACCATCGATATTAAACTTGAGGTCGGCTTTATGGCAGCTGTTATATACGCACTATCAAAAGGTCAAGGGGCTGCATTGATTAAAGAAATGGCTTCAGTGCACATCGCTGAAGAGACTTTCAAAAAACTCAGCCTCTCATCAACTGCACAACAAGCTGGCGCGAGAGCATTTTTTGTAGCTGTTATTCTCGCTAGTGTACTCAAAGGCTTTAACGAGGCAGATGCGCTAGCTGCAAAGAAAGAGTTGTTACGACGTAACATGCTTGGAATAGAGGATTTGTAAGCTATGTTTTGGATACTGGGTCTTTTAGTTTCCTTGTTTATCATGTACTCGGATTACGCGCATTACTTCTATACCAAGCGACATGGAAAGAAATCTAGGGTTTCTCGCTTATTTAGCTTGTTGATCACGGTAACGCTTCCTATG
>NZ_JADDYG010000594.1:0-200 GCF_015163535.1 Vibrio sp. OPT46
TTATACTGTGATGGTGACGGGGACGAACTCTGCGGGCATTGAAGTGAGTGAAAGCCAGAGCTTTACACTGGCGCAGTCTCTGCCAACGCTGACTAACGTGACGTTTACGCCTGAGCACCAAGCCATCGGCCAAAGCGTGACGGTGACGCTGGAATTCGATAAAGATCTGCAATCCGCCGCAGCAGAGTTAGGTGGTACGA
>NZ_JADDYG010000595.1:0-286 GCF_015163535.1 Vibrio sp. OPT46
CCATTCTACTTTTTATCCAATATTGATTTCTGAGGGTCGATACTACTCATCATACCACTACTTAGCGGTTTGAGAAAATTTACGATCAATAGTGGAAATGACTCCATAACATAGAGTTAATACTCTATATGTTGTGTCAATTTAAGAGGCTCTAACATGCGAGCGAAAGCAGTAAAATATGAATTTTCATTTAATTAAACAGCTCACAAATCTCGGAGAAATAAAGACAACCGTGTCACATTTTTATATTCAAAATATGAAAAATTACTTTGTATATCACAGTTAA
>NZ_JADDYG010000596.1:0-203 GCF_015163535.1 Vibrio sp. OPT46
GCCCGTCCGGCTTCAGCAAGTGGCTTTTGGGGTTGGTTTAAACGTCTATTTTCCGCATAAAATACATGGTTTTATCCATTTCAAACAACTGATAGACTCCACGTCCAGTGCAACAAGCATCATGATTGCATTCTTAAAGGACAATTACCCAATGAACATCAAGGGATCATTATGAAGTTTATCCGTTGGATTTTAGGCAAGGT
>NZ_JADDYG010000597.1:0-589 GCF_015163535.1 Vibrio sp. OPT46
ACAGCGAGTTCATTTTCCGTCAATTCTGTTTGAGGGTTTTGAGTTGGCGGTAATTCATCTATGATCACTCGGTATGCATACTCCTTACCCGCAGAGGCCTCATCTTGGTTGATGATGCGGATTAACTGCTTTTCACCTGGTTCAATTTTGACAAACGGAGGAGTTGCAATTAACTGGCTTTGACTTGAATAACTATCTTCTCCTTCGTTTTGTTCCCACTTAAAAATTCTCACCTGTAAATAAGAATCAACACTGCCTTTATTTACCATCCAAAGTGATGTTGCATTACTCTCCTCTGATATTTTGGGGTAAATCGGCCAAATTAATAATGAGTTAGCATTGGCATTTGAGAAAAAAACAAAAAGGAAGGTTATTAATAATAGTTTTTTGAGTATGAATTCCATTTCACCCCTCCAAAGTTCACTTACCACTCTAATGTCAGCGTCAGCGTATCCATATAAATTCCAGCCATTTCATTCCCATTTATTGTCGCCTTTGCCCAGATAGGAAACTGAATATTATCTGGGTCTTGGTCGGTATCGACGGAATATTGCGTGTCAATATCAAGCACCTGCGTATAATTTAGATC
>NZ_JADDYG010000598.1:0-200 GCF_015163535.1 Vibrio sp. OPT46
AGAGAGAAGTACTGAGCATTTTTTTCTTTTATCTCAGCCAGCTTGTTGTTAGCTAAATCAATTTGAGTTTGGCACTCATTTACTTTAGTTAATAGGGACGCTATATCTTGGTTGATTCCCTGCTTTTTGAACTCTTCAATGATAGCGGTATTTTCCCCAGACAAAGTGCTTAGGTTTTTATTAGCTAGATCTATGTTAGT
>NZ_JADDYG010000599.1:0-1276 GCF_015163535.1 Vibrio sp. OPT46
TCCACTATTGCTGGGACAGTGTTAAAACCTCTATCAATTAGATATGCAACTAACAAACGTCTCAGAAATGAGGTTTGAGTTTTACTCGGCTTATTATCTTTCATGCTATCCTTCTTCGTTAAACAAGTTTTCTTTGAACAGTATTCATCATCTTCGGTAGGTAGTAATTCCCATTACACTGTAATATCTTACGTCATGACCTAGTTAACAAATGGTTTTCATTTAACCTAGCCTAGGCTTAGTAAACCATCTATACAACTAGACCACGACATAAGTGACAACGTCACGAAAAACTCAGCCAAATTGCTTTATGTTCCCGAACATATGCTTTAAGCAATGTGAAGTTCCAATATGCTGGTACAGTCTGTGTGAACGTAGTTTGTTTAATAGATTCGGACTCTTTAAATGCTTTATGCAGTCTTCGACTTCTCCCCGAGTAAAGAAACTACTTGGCATATTAAAATTAGTAGGGTGTACTGCCAAGCACCTCTCATTATTTGAGTCGGTATAAGTCATTTCAAACTCTAATTCCGGGTATATTTTCTGTAGCATGTTGATCTCATATACATAGCCCATATACTCATAATCAATGAACCTTTCGTGAATGTTTACGTTAGAAAGAGGGGAGGTACTTCTAAAAACTTCCTGGTTGTGGTGATAGAGGAACCGCGCAGTTATGGTCCTATGTTTTCCCTCTTCAATGAAGTAAGCATCCTCAACTTTTGTAAAAGAAATACCTGGTTTTACATGATGATCTAAATAGTAATTTGGATTTTCTGTGAGTTCCATTAGGGCTCGCTCTATACGTTTTAAGTGACGGCCACCTAAACAGTCCCCCCACTTCATCGCATCATAGCCTTGGCTATGACCAACAACGCGCTCTAAAGGAATACTGCCGAATCTCTTCTCAATATGTGGAAATAGATAAATTCCTCTATCCGTCAGATAATCGTCAAGAGGGAGTAATTCCGTATTGGTGAAATAAGCCGGATTTAGTCCATTTAGCTCCAGTATATTTGTTTTGATTGCCATACTCAGTTCCTCGTTAGTTTTTAAAGGTTTTAGCCACCGATTCGCTGGTGGGCTAATGAGCATATCAAGCAAAATGTCATCTCTACTACCTGAAGTCCCGCTTTTTGGAAGTCCAGTGATCGTATAGATAGAGTCGATTTATTCACATACAACCCCATCACCATCTCTATCGTTCATATAAGAGTATGCAGGATGTGATCTTCTTACTGGTGCAATACCATTTCTGATAGCTTCCTTGCAAGTA
>NZ_JADDYG010000600.1:0-346 GCF_015163535.1 Vibrio sp. OPT46
AAAGCAGAATGTTGCGTTAACGAGTGCTCATAAATTTCTAGCAAAAACGAGAGAGTTTGAGTTTATATTGAATTTCAGCAGAACGTGAATGACGATGAAAAACATACACACCGAAATTGCTAACCTCGGTGTGTACATCTTCTAGTTCGCGACGAGTAACATTGACGACTTAGATGGTACGATTAACTTACCGTCAGTTGGAATGATTTGTTCTGTCATCAAATCAACCCAATTACCATCGATTTTTAATGTCAAAGACTGTTGACGCTGTGATTTATTAAGCACCACAATACCTTTGTCACCTCGCTTAAGTACGAGCATGTCATCGTTACCTTCAAGAACACTC
>NZ_JADDYG010000601.1:0-219 GCF_015163535.1 Vibrio sp. OPT46
GTGGGGAATATTGCACAATGGGCGCAAGCCTGATGCAGCCATGCCGCGTGTGTGAAGAAGGCCTTCGGGTTGTAAAGCACTTTCAGTCGTGAGGAAGGCGGGTACGTTAATAGCGTATTCGTTTGACGTTAGCGACAGAAGAAGCACCGGCTAACTCCGTGCCAGCAGCCGCGGTAATACGGAGGGTGCGAGCGTTAATCGGAATTACTGGGCGTAAAG
>NZ_JADDYG010000061.1:0-372 GCF_015163535.1 Vibrio sp. OPT46
CTAACATCACAAGGTGTGGCCGTCACGCTGACTGAAACCGCAAACGGCGACGGTAGCTACACTTATGAAGCGACAGCAGGAACTGAAGCAGTATTTACGCTGACCGTTAATACGGATGGTTCATACAACTTCACGCTGCAAGGTCCAATCGACCATGCGGTAGACAGTGATGAACTGACACTGAACTTCCCAATCATCGCAACGGATTTTGATGGTGATACCACCACAGAAACGATCCCAGTCACCATCGTGGACGATAAGCCAACTATTACCGATGTTGATGCGATTACCGTTGATGAGGATGATTTAGGTACGATTGGCTCAGACCAAACTGACCCGATTTCAATCGATGGCAACTTCACCACCACACAA
>NZ_JADDYG010000006.1:0-3785 GCF_015163535.1 Vibrio sp. OPT46
TGCTAATAACTAATGGCGACTGGGAAGCCATCCCTTTTGGCGGCTTTATGGAAGTGGGCAACGTTATAGGTGTAAGGCGCCTGAAGATAATGGATGTGTGTGCGCTGTGTTCTGATGATGACGGTCACAAAATCGTTTATACCATTCCGAGAAACCACTACCTCGTGGGTACTTACCTAAATGGGAAGTGTTTCATCTTGCTTTATGATGGTGAAGTGAAACACTACCTAGACAGTAACTCTGATCAAAACAATAAAAACAATGTGGTTTGGTTATAAGTCAGAAATGTAAGTCCACAAGTAGCTTGAAAAAGCAAGACATCACTTGCTTAATGCAGACTGTTGATAACTCTCGGCTCTAGATTCAAATGTTTGTGCAAAACTAGCAAGTTGCTCACAATCATAATGAGCATCAGGATCAACAATCCCTAACAAGCAATACTTATCTACTGTATGTACAGAACTACAATAGATTAGGTAAGTATCCGACGTTCTAAACTGAAACTTGAGTATATTGGGACTTACTACACCATCTTTTTCATAGAGCCAGTCATGCTTTGTTCTATCTGTTGATAAAATTCTAGTTCGCCTTAGCGGCTCATATGGTTTGAGTTTCTCTTTACGATTTGGACTGTAGAGATGCATCCTACCTATCCTAGAGTTGACTACAGAACTGGGTCTGCTCATAGGACCGAGCTTGCCTTTGAACCAACACCTTCTCTTTTGGAAACGTAATCGGTCCGCCGTGCTTAACTTTGGCCAAGACCACATTATCTGGAAAGCTCGCAACAAGAGCTTGCCCGAAATACCAAAATGGATTTGGCTGTAGTCATCAATGTCCTGTTGAGCTAATGGGTGAATAACTACTTTTGCAGGTAATGACTGAATATCTTTAGTACTGAAAGAGGGTAAATGATTTGTCAAAATAAAACACCAAAAAATAGGTACAGAAATCCACTCTGGTTATCTGAAGCTAAATGCTCAGAGGTAGCTGTGATACGAGCTTTCCTCTTCGTGATCATCATCTAACATGTCTTCAAAGACAAGGAGCTCTAAACTTTTCAGATCACCACTTACTCTTACCAAACGCATGTTCAGCATATAAAGTCCTTCATAAACGCTTCTCAAGGAATCTCTAGGCTCACTGTAGGTTCTGAGAATCTCTTGAGAATGATTCATATGCTTATAAACTTTCTCCTGAATGGCATCTATAGACATAATTGCTTCAATAAGATCTTTATGCTCAAACGTAACAATATTTTGTGAATCACTCTGTTCCACCAAAATGTTGTATAGTTCAGATAAACTTAGTGATATTTTGTCAAGTTCTTTTAAACACATGTCATATTGCTGTGATGTATAGGCACTCTCACCTGCCACCTCTGCGTTAAAATGCTGAAAGATCTCGCCATCAGTAAAATCGGTATAGGGAGAGAAGCCATTCTTACCTAAGTCTGACTCTTGCTCACCAGAAAAAACGAAAGTATTAGATGCAGATATACTCAAAAAGGTGACAACCCTCATTAAGGTATCTTTGATCTTGTAAAAACTAGAACTCATCGCTCAATCACTCTTAGAGTTAACACAAAAGAGTCCATACGTATGGCATGTATGAAAACTATATACACTATAGCTTGATACTAACATATCTCCTCTATACTTTGACCTACAATTATCGCTAGTCTGCAAAAACACGCGCCATAACTGATAAGCGTATCAACGTTCCTCTCTATGACAGAGAGATAGTACTACCTAGACAATAATCCCTACCTCTACGCACTAAGAACAATGTGGTTTAGTTATAAGAATACTCTAGCTAGTACTCTTTACTTCTTTTTTTTCTTTCTGAATATCTTGCTTTTTCTCATTGGTTATTGGTCTACAAACTACTGAAGTTGAAAGTTTTTTCGCACTCTCATCATTTGCTCTATCAATACCTGCACGGGAATTACAGAGAATAATATCTTGATAAGTTGGCGGAGGATTTTTAGCTCTTTCTTTTTCAACCTCATAATAAGCAGTAACTTCTTTCTCTAGTATAGGAAGAATACTATCCATCATATGTTTCAAATCGTCTTTGTAGGAGTCATAAGAACTTCTACCATTAGCGGTGTTTACCGAGTTTACACACAAATGGTAAGACGCATCCCTGAACAGTTGAACCGTATGTGCCCTTTTATACAACTGATTTACGTGACGAGCGAAGTTACTAGCAAGTTCAGCATTTACCTCCTTGCCTTTTGAAATATTTGCTTCCAATGCCATAGCAATTGCAGAACTAATAGAGTCAGCAACCTCAGGAGGTGGTTCTGAGCAAAAGCTTCCTGTTTTCAGATTCGCGATTATCAATCGCCGTTGGGCTGTAACCGCTACGGTACCAATTTCTTGTTCACGTGTATGTGATGTTACAAGTTGGTCCTCTACAACGTGACGATTATAGAAAGAGTCGATAGTACTTGAGCAACCCATTAAAAAAGATATTGGAACCATAAACACTAATCTCGGTGACATCTTTATCATCTCGGACCTCCATCAGAAATTAAATAGAAGTATAGTCATAATCACCCACATATGAAATCATGCTCACATAGAATTCCAATTGCAGGAATAATATGTTTAGGAATTAAGTGCTTAAAAACACATTTTGATTACGGCACGTAGTTTACATCGGGACAAATAGCCAACATTGAGAAGAACGTGACCACTAAAGCTGACCTGGTAAGAGATTTTTGGTAAGCCCCAATTAAATTAATAGTGAGCAAAACTGGAAAGAAATGGAGAGAAATGGATATATTCCTAGGAATAGAACCGACTTATATAATATGTCAGTTCTACTCGTAAAATAATTTTTTGGGGGCAGGTTAAGTTCTAACTAATTTAGACTCTTACCCCACCTCTACAAAGATCAGCGCCCTATTAACCGCTTATTTCTGAGGCCGCGAACCTTTAGCTACTTAGTAGTGAACTAACCAAAAGTGCAGTACTCATAAAAAGTTTATAAACATAGGTTGAAGCTTTAGGCGCTTGTTATAAGCTAGCTGCGTGTTCGTAAACTCTTTCGCGTTCCTTCATTACAATCTTTAACTGCATATCGCGCGGTATCGCATTGCTAGATTCAACATCGTTGTTCGTTATATGCAAAAACTCTTCGTAACGAGTGTTCATAAATACATCAAAAAAGCCATTGTGAGGTAGTTTGGTTGATTTTTGGGCAAGAAGTGCTCCATAAATTGCAACCTGTGGATTAGCCAACTCTGTACACGCCTTTTCAAATGTGTCCCACACTACACTTTGCTCTGTATCTTGATCAAACATATCGTAAATCTCTGGATAAGAAACCGTTCTTTTGCTCTTTGCTGCGCCTAAAAGTATCTTCTTCAAAACTTGAACTTGCGAAAGTACACTCATATTTATCACTCATAAAAACGACAATCAACGAGGATACCAGCAAACAAAAAAGTTCAAAACCTTTTTATCTCAATACCTTAAAAAGCCTTTAACAGGCTAAAATCTGTTTATTGCCCCTTACGATACTGCCTTTATGTGGCGCACCAATAGATAGTCAATAGCTTAATAGGAAAGTAAACAAAGTTAGCGTGTTAAATAGAACACACTTTTAGTGCAGCTGACTTCAAGACTACTTCGAACAACCTTAATTAGTGGGCTTGACGGATTGATTTCTAATTCATTTTCTTACCCCACCGCCCCAACCATCAGCGCTCTATTAATCGTCTCCTTCACATGCCACAGCTGATCGCCGTGTTGGTGTTCCCAAGTGTTCATATC
>NZ_JADDYG010000602.1:0-321 GCF_015163535.1 Vibrio sp. OPT46
GCTTTCTCTGAATATTGACTCTAACTTTGCATTGGTTGATCAACTGACATTAGATGTTTCTCGTTCGATGACCGATAAGCAATGGCGTCATTTTCGTGAAAAGGTTAAAGAGTGGCGAGTACTGGCTGAGGAACTTTTAGATTAAATTCATGCTTCAATGAGCGAAAGCAAAGCGCAAAAGCCTTTCTTATCAAAAAATGATTCAAAGCAAATTCTTATTGAGCTAAGAGCGTAACATAGCGTGAGGTTTGATGAGGCAACGTCAGCTTATCAATGCGTGATAAGGCCTCATCGTACAAAACAATGAGAATAAATATGAAA
>NZ_JADDYG010000603.1:0-1666 GCF_015163535.1 Vibrio sp. OPT46
TCTACAAATAGAATGTCCAGTAAGTGAGCAATCAGTCCTTTGAAGTTAACCGCGTAGGTTTTCTTATCCATAGAGGTTGGTAAAGCTACATTTGTCATTTGCATTGCTTGTGCCATGATTGCCTCTCTTTAAAAGCAGTAGTCTGTTTAGTTGGTTGTATATTAGTCAGTTTCTTATTGTTTAAGAAATGACAAATTTTACCCATTCAAATTAGAATTTCTAATAAAACAAACTCATTACAAAACTCAAAAATACAAATGAATAATAACGGCATAAATAATCACAATTGCTGTAATTACATTGAATAACTGAACATTACCTGCATAATCGCCCCTTAAGCAACAACATATATTTAACAATATTTTTCGTTATTTCTTTTGATTTTAGTGCTTACTTTATATTTTTTGATTAGTAATATTAACGCTAGTTTGACGCTTCGCTTTATTTTTTAGGAGTGATGCAACCACTGCCGATGTCATCACAACAACTAAAAATGTGAGAGACCATGCTGTCGGAATCTCATATTCTGTTCCAACCAATAGCATTTTTACCCCGATAAACATCATGATTACTGATAATGCTGGTTTTAAGTATACAAACTTGTCTAACATTGCTTGAAGAACAAAGTACAGCGATCGCAAACCCAGTAATGCAAATACGTTCGCGGCTAAGACTAAAAATGGCTCTCGTGTTACCGCGAATATAGCTGGTATAGAATCCAACGCAAACATAACGTCCATTACTGCAATGACACCAACAACGATCAGCATCGGTGTTGCCACCCACTTACCAGCTTGCTTTAAGATTAAGCGATTTCCTTGGTAGTCATCTGTAACTGGCAATACCTTTCGAATCAACTGCTCCGGATATGGATTAACCTCTTCTGCTTCGCCTTTGTCGCGAGCTAGCTTAACACCCGTCCAAATAAGGAAAGCAGCAAATAAGTACAATACCCAGTGATACTGTGAAAGTAACTGAGCACCAACCGCAATCATGACAGCGCGTAAAACTAGCGCACCTATCACCCCCCAAAGCAATGCTCTCGGACGCAAATGCTCCGGCACACTGTATTGTGCAAAGATGATGGCAAACACAAACAAGTTATCCACGCTTAGCGACTTCTCTAGTAAATAACCAGTTAAGAATGAAATCGTTGCTTTGTCGTTCGTATAAGCGCTATGTGGCGCGTAAAAGTCCCAGAATAAATAAATAGAACCTGCAAAAACAAAGGCAAGCAAGAACCAAAAAACACTCCAAACGATGGCTTTTTTCATCGTGATAACGCCACCACGTGTTTGATAGATATCAAGCGTAACAAGAACAAGGGTAAATAAACCAAAAGCACCATACATCGCTAATGATTCTTGAAGAGGCACCGATTGGCTCAATTGGGTGGTATTTTCGATAAGAGACATATTTCCTCCCATGGCGGAAGGACTTCGTTTGGTGACCTTCCGCAGACAATAACAACCAACAGCCACATAACGATTATGTGCTGCTAGTCAATGAATGCGTTGGTCTCGTTGAAGTGTTGACGTGAATGAACCACGTAACACCTTTACTTACCGGATAAGCTGATGCTTAACGAGATGACGATAAGTAAACTTGCGCTAACTACTCCCCAAACGCCGACATAATAACGCCGAGCGTCAGGCTTTCCAACAAA
>NZ_JADDYG010000603.1:1676-7076 GCF_015163535.1 Vibrio sp. OPT46
TACAATAACAACCAACAGCCACATAACGATTATGTGCTGCTAGTCAATGAATGCGTTGGTCTCGTTGAAGTGTTGACGTGAATAAACCACGTAACACCTTTACTTACCGGATAAGCTGATGCTTAACGAGATGACGATAAGTAAACTTGCGCTAACTACTCCCCAAACGTCGACATAATAACGCCGAGCGTCAGGCTTTCCAACAAAAAAACCTTGTCTTATCGAAATAAAATTCTTATTAAAAATCAGGAAGCACTATAAAAAGAAAGAAATGGATTCAACCACCTGAACTTTATTAAACAGACAAAAAGCAGCAAATGGCTCAAGACAAACTCTTCATTGGTTAGAGCCCTAACGGGGAAGATAGATACAAAAAAGGAGCATTACTGCTCCCTTTTGTAACATCCACATTCTTAGCAATTCAAAAGCCGCTTAGAGGCACAAAGTAGACCAGTGTTGACCAAATTGCGATCCAGGCAACCACGACTGCCGTATCTGCCCAATCTTTATTCCACATACTGCCATCCTCATCAACCCATGTAGTAAGTGGAGAGCAGCAAAATCAATACCAGTATCTATTATCGACGTCGCTTTGTGTAAAGTTTGTGACTTTGATTCAAACAGTTTGGCTCATCGGTCAGGAGTTCAATAAAACAATCAGCCATGGACAAACTGGTCACACGCCCTTCTCCTTTCATCTCCTGCAATGCGTCGTACCCCTCTTTCCCTTTCATCGTATAGGCAGAAGAAGTCCCTCGATACCAAACATCATCTTGAACACCTACCCATTGTTTGCCATCAAAAATCACTAATGATTGAACTCTTTCACCTTTTGGGGTATCTGCGTGGTACTCGAAGTTTAAATTGTAAGTGTACGGATAACTGCCAGATCCAGTGCCTTCTACGCCATTGTTGAGTGCATTATTTATCGCGCCTTCAAGTGCACGGCGAATAGCGCTGCCTTTTACATCGTAAAAGCCGATAGGAACGGCAAAAGGCAACAGTCGTCCGGCAATGTCTGCCACTGTGATGTTGCCAGGGTTCAAAGAGGTTCGCACGCCACCCGCATTATGAATTGCAAATTGAACGTCATATCCACGTTTGTTTAAACAGTGCAGAAATGATCGGGCAACGGAGGAAGCCAACTCACTCTCACCAAATTCATCGGGAATTCTCACATGACGCTTTTTGGTGTCAACACTAGCAATGACTTGTGACTGTAACTGCCTAACCTGAGGAATATATTTATCGCTCAGGATAGCTTGAGTTTCCGGGTGTTTCTTACAAACCACGACATTCGGTTGACCATGGATGAAGTCGCACGCGGTTTCGAATACACCTTGGTCGAGCTGTTGGTTTAGCGTCGAGTCCCAAAAAATACGTCGGCCAAGCAACAGTTCATTTTGTCCACTCAACATCGTTGCTTTACCGTGTTCATCAAACTCAATGACGCAGTGCCCCATTGTCAAAGCATGGAAACCCGCTTGCACCACATAGGTATCATTAATTTTGATACCGTAGGGATCGTCTTGTCCTAACCCTATTGATGAAAAATCACCTTGCAACCGGTGGCTGTGTCCACCAACAATTATACCAATACCTGCGACTTGCTCAGCTAACTCTAAATCACCTTCATAACCTAAGTGGCTCAGAAGAATAATATTTTTTATACCTGATGAATGGATTTGTTTTACGGTCGCCTTGGCGGTTTCAATTGCTGAGTGAAAAGGCGTGTCTGCATCAGGGTTTGCGATGTCGCTCATTTTATCTATGGATAATCCGAAAACCGCGACCCGCTCACCATGGAATTCTTTAACAATGTATTGAGCGCTCTGTGTATCCGGTTGGTAACTATATACATCCTTACAATCACTGATACGGTGAGGTTTTTTAAGTGATTCATTGGATAAATCCCAGTTGCCAGCAAGCAATGGGAACTGAGTACGTTGGCAAAACAATGCAACTGGCTCATTCCCCATATCTAATTCATGGTTACCTAACGCCATTGCATCAATCTTTAATGCGTTCAATAAGTCGGCATTGGCTTTGCCTTTAAATAGTGAGAAATACAGCGTACCTTGGAAGCAATCTCCGGCATGGAGGAACAACATCCCATGACCTTGGCGCTGAGCATCATCTCTTAACTGCTCGACTCTGGTTGCGATACGAGAAAAGCCGCCGGCGCTGACATAGGGCTCTAGCGTGAGTTCATTGTTTATCTTAAGCTTTAACTGTAATGACGTTGGTTCAAAGTAGGAATGTGTGTCATTGATGTGTGCCAGTTTGATTCTCACTGGCTTATGATTGTTATTCATCTTCATCTTCTCTTTTTTCATTCCTTATAATAATAAGAAGTGAATCATGACAGAATCATGAATTTTATGAAACTGCGATTTAGGATTTCATGTTTAAGTGATCACGATGCTGTCCCCCAGCTTTGAAAGCAAGCCTCGCTTGTAACGGTCTCTATTCAGTAAGAGGCTCTCGTAATTTTGTGAACTGAGCTTAACTCAAAAATTCCGAATTCATATATGCTTAGGAGTAGCAAAATAACTCTCGATAATTCAAATAATTGCAAGGAGGATTGAGATGAGACTAGAACGCATCGAAATCTCCGGGTTTAGAGGCATCAAACGCCTTTCACTCTCTTTTGACGAACTCACCACGCTTATCGGTGAAAACACGTGGGGCAAATCATCATTACTCGATGCCCTTTCCATCGCATTACCTGCCGATGGCTCATTGTATCAATTCAAACTGAAAGATTTTCACGTTGACTACTCAATTTCTCATCCACAAACACAACACTTACAGATCATTGTTTGTTTTAAAGCACAGGATAAAAACGAAGTAAAAGCGGGACGCTACAGACGCATAAAGCCTACATGGTGCACCAACGAAGATGGTGAGCAAGTCATTTACTATCGTATTAGTGCGTCTCGCGATGAGCACGGCATTAATACAGAGTACGCGTTTTTGGATCATAACGGCAAACCCAAAAAACTTCACCACTCAGAGAAACTCGCTATTGAGTTAATGACACTTCATCCTGTAATCCGACTACGTGACTCCCGACGCTTCCCAGATTTAAACCATGTCAACGGCGATGGTAAAAATGCTCGGATTGAAAAACGAATCAACAACACCTGTCGACGCTTATTGGCTATGCCTGGCCATGTGAATAAAGGTGAGATTCGTAGTAGCCTCGACTCAATGCAAACGCTTGTTGAACACTATTTTGCGTTCAGAAGTGTCAGTAAAGGTAACCCACGCAAACCTCGTGATGGTCTTTTCTATACCAGCCCTTCCTCTGATAAAGGTTTGAGTCAGTTCTTGAAAGAAACCAATGACAAACAAAGCCGCTTGCTTTTAATGGGGTTACTCAATGCCTATCTTCAAGCTAAAGGCCCCACCGATTTAAGGCGCTGTGCGAGACCAATACTGATCATTGAAGATCCAGAAGGTCGACTGCATCCAACTCATCTAGCGAGAGCGTGGTCCTTATTGCAATTGTTGCCAATGCAAAAGATATTAACCACCAACAGTGGCACGTTACTCGGTTCTGTTCCACTGTATTCAATTCGACGTTTAATTCGGCTATCAGACAGAACCATCGCTAAGAGTTTAAACTCAACAAAGTTTGGTCGAGATGAGTTGCGCCGAATTGGTTTCCATATTCGTTTTCATCGTTCAGGCGCATTATTTGCGCGGTGCTGGTTACTTGTTGAGGGCGAAACCGAAGTTTGGCTTTTTCATGAACTGGCTCGTCAATGCGGGTATGACTTGGCTGCCGAAGGGGTTCAAATCGTTGAGTTTGCTCAATCAGGTCTAAAATCACTCATCAAAGTAGCAAAAGAGTTTGGTATTGATTGGCATGTCGTTACCGATGGCGACCCAGCAGGGAAAAAGTACGCGCATGCAGTGCGAGCACAGCTCGACCATGATCAGGAAAGGCATCGACTTACGGAGTTACCCGACCGAGACATCGAGCACTTTCTGTACAACAATGGTTTTGAACTTTTCTTTAAGGACATCATCAAAGTTCCTCATGACCACCCTATCCCTGCTAAAAAAGTCGTAAATCGTGTTTTGAAAAAACATGCAAAACCGGACTTAGCTTTGGCTATTGTTTCTCATTGTGAAGAGAAAGGCATGGAGTGTATTCCTGTTCTTCTGCGCTGGACACTTAAACGCGTTGTTACCATGGCCAACGGCAATACATGAGTTAGACGTATTTTACACTCAGCGTATTGTCTTGTAATACAAAAAAAGCACACCAATTTGGTGTGCTTGTATCAAACATCATTAATTTTGATTAAGGGTATTGAGAGGGATAAAACTCAATACACAGTGGATACCAATAAGATCGGGGGTTCACTACTGTGCTTGCTCAGCAAGCGAAGAAGAAGTAGCGGTTGATTTCGTATGCAACCATAGCCCTGTCGCTTTCATTAGATAGCCAAACACACCACCTAGCAACAACGATGGAATGACAAGTTGCCAGTTTCCGTCAGCCGCAAATGTTGCGCATGAACCAATAAAAGTACCAGGGATGTACGCGAGCCAAGCCTGTTTAGCTTGAATACACATGAAGAATGCCACAATAGCGGTAATCACATAGCCAATAATTTCCAACCCCACGTAAGTGGAACCGTGAATAATTACCATTGCCCAGAATACGCCTGTCATATTGGTGATTAAGCTGATGCCTAGTCCTTTCAATCCGCTCGTTGGCGCTGCAAAGTAGCTCGTGCAACCTAAAAAACCAGCCCAAGAAAGCAAACCTAAAGAGATGGCGATCCAACCCCATACGCCAGATAAAATTCCAGTAGTGATAGAAATAGCTAAAAGTCTCGTCATGGTAGTCATACCTACTCGGCTATTATCGTACCTATATGGTTCAATAACTGCCTTCATACATTGAAATCAAGGACACATGTTAGATACATCAGCTCAGCTTATCGGTGATACTGATCACAATAAGATATTATTATTTTCACAATTTACATTAAAAGTTTGACGCAACCGATAAATCAACAGATTTAGGGAATAAACCCAACTCATCTCGTAGGCATGTTTAATCAACCTTTAAAGAACTGAAGGCTTCCCTTTCATCATTCGTAGTCCCTCTCTTTTAATGCAGTCGACTAATGGGTTTTCTGCCATATCTGAACGCCATATAAATGAAAGCGTCCTTTCCATTTTTAACTCAGGTACATTTAATGCCACAAGGTGACCTGCTTCTATATATCGCTCTACATCTAAATACGGTAAGCAAGTAAGGTACTGACCATTAGCAACCAAACTACGTAACACCGGAACGTGTTCGTACTCGCGCCACACATCCAAATCTTCAATAAGGTGGTGAATAGAACTATCAAATGTTTTTCGTGTGCCAGA
>NZ_JADDYG010000603.1:7086-12713 GCF_015163535.1 Vibrio sp. OPT46
ATGACCTGCTTCTATATATCGCTCTACATCTAAATACGGTAAGCAAGTAAGGTACTGACCATTAGCAACTAAACTACGTAACACCGGAACGTGTTCGTACTCGCGCCACACATCCAAATCTTCAATAAGGTGGTGAATAGAACTATCAAATGTTTTTCGTGTGCCAGAGCCATGCTCTCTTAGTACCCACTTCGCTTGCTCTAACTGCGCAAGGCTAACAGACTGATTACGCGCAAAAGGATGATGAGAAGCTGCGACAACAGTAAGATGATCACGACACCATACTTCTTGGTATAAACGGTTATCATCACAGCGCCCTTCAATAATCCCTAAGTCATACTTGTAATCTAATACCCCATCAATCACCCCTTTTGTACTTTGTACACCGAGAGAAATACGCATTTCTGGAAAGTCATTATCAATGATACTGATAAGATCGGGAACTAAGTGCTCTGCTGGGGTTTGACTCGCTCCCATACGAATCTCACCACTCAATAAATGTTGCTCATAGAAGCCCATTTCAATCTGCAATGCATCTTGTAGCAAGCGTTTTGCTTTTGGTCGTAACCACATCCCCCAATGGGTTAACGCCATTTGCTTGCCTTGCCTCTCAAACAACGGCCTGCCAAGCATCTTCTCTAATTGCGCAAGCGACATACTCGTCGCTGATTGTGTCAAAGCCAATTTTTCTGCGGCTTGGCTTACACTGCCGGTATCTGCAACTGCGTCGAAAACCGCTAATTGCTTAAGTGAGTAGCGCAAAGTGTCCTCCATTATTAGTGGGTATTTCCCAATCCCCACAATTGTTAAAGCATGCCCCAATAAGCAATAGAGTTCATTTTACCTGGCCCCGCAAAGTTATCAATTAATTTGATGAGGTTTCTAAATATTATCAATTTTACCTTACTAACCGTTCTCCCTATTCTGAGTACGCGGTTCGGGAACACCGCAAGCCTCAATGGTTTTGAAACCGAAGTCATTGAGGCTCTTAATAAAAACAACAATTTCATTTTTGAGTTAATAACCAAGGATTTTTTATGCGATTACAAATTAAGGAGTCAATATGGCGGTGACCAGTTCTCAAAATCACCAGTATTTTTCTCCAAAAGAGATGATGGTTGAAGCGGAAAAATTTGCGTTAAGTAAGGCAAACAAAACCAGCAGTATGACATTAAGCCTCGCCATTATGGCCGGCGCGTTCATCGGGTTAGCATTCTTGTTTTACATCACGGTGACCACCGGCAGTACGGGCGCTGGTTGGGGCTTGAGCCGCCTAGCTGGTGGACTCGCATTTAGCATGGGATTGATCCTCATAGTGATCTGCGGTGGTGAATTATTTACCAGCTCCGTCCTATCCAGTATTTCTTGGGCCAATAAGCAAATCTCGTTCGGTAAGATGCTTTCGATCTGGGGCAAAGTTTACGTTGGTAACTTTATTGGTGCGATGTTCCTACTTGCGTTGGTTACTGCTGCTGGTCTTTATCAGATGGATGGCGGTCAATGGGGATTAAATGCGCTTAACATCGCACAACACAAACTTCACCACACTCTCATTCAAGCGTTTGCACTCGGTATTCTCTGTAACCTGTTGGTCTGCCTAGCGATTTGGCTGACATTTAGTTCTGCAAATGCAATGACAAAAGCAGCAATGACAATTTTGCCTGTGGCAATGTTTGTCAGCAGCGGTTTTGAGCACTGTGTTGCGAACATGTTTATGGTTCCACTTGGTATTGTTATCGCGAATTTTGCACCTGAATCTTTTTGGGCATCTGTCGGTGTGCCCGCGTCACAATACACAGACCTAAACATTAGCCACTTTATTACCGCTAACTTAATTCCTGTCACGCTTGGCAACATCGTCGGCGGAGCGGTATTAGTTGGCCTTTCAAACTGGTGTATTTTTCGCCGACCAGAACTAAAAGCAGCGAATATTTCTTCTATCACTACAACTACAACACTGTCGTCAGTTAAGGATTTCACCATGAAAAATGCCTCTTTTGTTAAAGACATTATGAACCCAAAACCAGTCACCATTCGTGCAGAAACGCCAATTGCAGCCGCGCTGGATGTGTTACTTGATAACAACGTAACTAGCGCACCTGTTGTAGACGTACAAAATCGATTAGTTGGCTTCTTCTCTGCTCACGATGTGATGGTAGAACTATGGTGTGAGGACTACATTCCGGTGAAAGACCAAAAAGTCGTCGACATCATGAGCCGAGATGTGGTCGCAATTGACGCTGGTGATCGTCTCGTTGATGTTGTGGAATTCCTATGTATCGATAAAGAGCAGTTGTACCCAGCGAGCAGTATGGGTATTGCCACTCGCTTGACGTCTTTGTCTCTCGAAGAACGCGCTAAAAGTATCAAAGTAAGTAAGCCACAAGTGCTTCCTGTGCTTGAAAATGGGCAGATGGTCGGGGTGGTTACTCGTACTGAAGTATTAAAAGCACTACGCCCGATTTTTGGTGAGCGTTTAAACTTGGTGGAAAAAAGTGAGTTAGAAACAGCGTAATTCGCTAAACATTTACAACGTCTATTGGCTTTCAATCGCTATCACTGACTGGTTTATCGATGTTAGTGATGTGATTAAGATAATAAAAAAGCGCTCTTCAAGTGAAGAGCGCTTTTAGTGTATCTAAAAGGAACTAATTACTTCTTAATACCTTCGATATGAAGTTCCATATCGACGTAGCTTGAAGCACCCATTACTGGGATGTCAAAGTCAGCAAGCTCTAGGCGAGTGTTGCCAACAAAGCCAGTGCGCTCGCCGCCCCATGGGTCACTGCCAGCACCAACGAATTCAGCCTCAATAGTAATAGGCTTAGTAACACCGTGTAGCGTTAGATCACCAGTTACATCTAGTTTGCCATTGCCTTTATCAACCACTTTTGTGCTCGTAAAGGTTGCTTCACTGTATTTACCAGCATCGATGAAGTCACCACTACGAATGTGTTTGTCACGTTCAGCATGGTTTGAATCTAGGCTGGTTGTATCAACAACAACATTTACTTTTGAGTCAGCAATGTTGTTTTCATCAAAAGAAAAGTCACCAGAAAATGTATTGAAACGACCTTTGATGAAACTGTAACCCAAGTGACTAACTTTAAAGTTGATTGAAGCATGAGCACCTTTGGTATCGATGACATAATCTGCAGCTTGCGCACCAAATGGCAGTGCCATAGCGATAGCTAATCCTGTAGCGAAAAGTGACTTTTTCATTTTGAAGCTCCTAACATTTTTCTTAATGTGTTGTCTTTATCGATAAAGTGGTGTTTTAGTGCAGCAATAGCATGTAAACCTGCAATCAGGATGACTGCCCAAGCTGCATAGAAGTGAATCTCACCTGCAATATCTGATTGGCCTGGGAATAACTCTCCCGCTCCTGGCACGGTGAACCAATTAAACACTTCGATGCCGCGTCCATCAGACGTTGAAATGAGGTAACCTGAAACAAAGATGGTGACCAATAGTAGGTACATGACACCATGCGCTGCTTTAGCAGCAAGCACTTCGTAACGTTTGCCTTCTACCTTTGGTGACGCCGTCACATGTTTCCATACGATGCGTGCCAAAGTTAAAATAGCGAGTAAAATACCGACAGAGCGATGGTAATGCGGCGCAGTTCGATACCATTCGCTGTAATAGCTAAGGTCGACCATCCACAAACCCACTGCAAATAGACCAATAATGCACAGCGCTGATAACCAATGCATCACGCGTGCAGTAAGGTTGTAATTCTTTACCAGTGTATCCATCTCAAGTTCCTAGATATATTCCTAAGTTAATGCTGAGCAAGAAACACTACATTAACCTATTTACGTCATATGAAACAGATTATTTACCATCATTTACATCCAGCCAATGGTACCGTATCTATCAAGTTGTTCGAATTTTTTGAAGGAACTTTAAATCGTTTGTAAAACTGAAACTTACAGCTTAACTTCTTGTTCTATCTCATACAGCTCTTCGGAAACTTCTAACATTCTGCGTTCAACCAGTAACTTAGCATCTTCAACACCCTTGTTATAGTAAATTGGCCCTAGTTTTTCTGTAATAAAATCAATTAGAAACTCACTATCGAACTGGCCAATTTCAACATCTAGCTCGTCTTGCATGTAATCTTGAATAGCGGTGGCCAGCGCCTCTTTTTGTGCGCGTTCTAGCTTTATCATTTTTTCCCTTTCAAATTTTTGTTCAACTTCTGCTTCTTTCGTGTTGTTCTATTAAAGATTAGACACGGTCATTTGTGAGAAATTTGGTGTTTAGATCAAGAAGTTGCCGAAGTAAATTAGTCTATTCTCAAAAGACTATGCTAACCTTTTGCAGTTCGTTTTGTAATTATTAAGGGATATTCTTTGCTACTCGACCTAGTTATTCAAAGTGTTAATGATTTTCAAGACGACTGTCTTAAGCTGTGTGAAAAGCATTACCCTGCGGTGCATAACCAAGGCATGAGTGAGCATCATCTTGGTCTCGCGTTTTCAAGAAGGATGGAACATACTTTTCGTCACTTTGGATACAACTGCGTGATAAAGCCAATCGAAGTGTTGGATTCTCCAGACCTTCCCCATCACTATCGAATTTCATCCGACATTGGCACTGTCTGGGTTCTGAGTCACCATATGGTCAGTGCCGGAAAATCTTGCCGGGAAAACTTACTCTCATCAATTACGGAATGGCAGAGTGAATATGGCTATGCCTTACAGCCTAATGACCTACTCTTTTTGGTTTGCGATCATTGGATAAGTCGCAGCAAAACGAGCCGAGAATTACTTCATTGGTGGATGGGTGAACTACCCGATCAGATCAACGAATACACAGAACAAGGAATCACACTGTACACCAGCGAGTCGCAACTCACGCAATCTTTGGACACTCGATTCGGTATTAGCCCTTGTTACATTAAGTTTGGGCATCCTTTACGGCGTTCGAACAAACAGCAGTTAGTCAGAAAATATTTGCAGTTGTATGCCGTACTGCAATGGTAGCATCAAATTGAAGTGCTGAGATTATCAATTATTTCATCAATTTGTTTGATATCACTCGACAAAACTACCCATCCATTACCATCGTTCTTGCTTGAGTTAATGAGCACACTTAGATTCATTGCCAATGAAATAGAAAAATTAGCGCGATAACGCTGATGTTGAGACATTGATTTAGGTTGTGGTAACAATGATGAGCATCTCGCAACTACTTAGTTGCATCCGGAAACAAGCCGACGGGCAGTATATTGCGAAATACGCGAACTTCACTCTCCGCAGTGTCTTTCAACCCATATATAAGAACGATATTTCCATCGTTGGCCTTGAAGCACTGGTAAGAATTAGCAATGCCAATGGCAACATGGTTAGGCCAGATCAGTTTTTCCAATCCAAAGCGACTCCCACTCAAGATTTGCTCAATGTTGAACGCTTAAGTCGCCTAATCCATATCAAAAATTTCTCTCAGTCTCGCTTTCACACAAAACAATTGTTTCTCAATGTATTACCGGTAGCGGCAGAGATACTAGTCAAAGACATCACGTATAACCGACTGCTAAAACAAACCATTTATGAATCGCATTTGATGAATGAACAAATCGTCATGGAGTTACTTGAATTGAAGGTGGAGGATGAACTCTC
>NZ_JADDYG010000603.1:12723-15196 GCF_015163535.1 Vibrio sp. OPT46
TAAAGACATCACTTATAACCGACTGCTAAAACAAACCATTTATGAATCGCATTTGATGAATGAACAAATCGTCATGGAGTTACTTGAATTGAAGGTGGAGGATGAACTCTCTTTGTCTCAAGCTGCTCGGGAGTTAAGTCTTGAAGGATTTAAATTAGCGATTGACGATTATGGCGTCAATGCATCGACAACTGAGCGAGTGAGAAGCGTTTGCCCAGATATAATCAAGATGGATCGCTCTTTATTGCTAAGGTATGAAAACGGTGATTTTAAAGCGCTTAACGATGCATTATCACTCGCAAAAGCGTTATGCTCTAAAACCGTTATCGAAGGAATTGAAACCGAGCATCAACTTCGCTTAATGAAAAAGCTCGGTTTCGATATGTATCAAGGGTACCTACTTGCTATCCCCCAAACGTTAGACGCCTATGAAGAGGCAAAAACAGCCTGACTATGTAAGAACAAAAGTTTGCGCGGTTTAGCGAGAGCTACGTGATTTACCACGATTCTTATGAATCGCCAATTTTGCTTTTAGCTTACGCTTCTCAGATGAACGACTACGACGACGCCCACCCCCATTTTGTTCAGGCTCAATTTCTTCTACAAGACTTGGTTCGAAACCTGCCAGCCATTCTTGGGGTAAGCGTTGATCAAGCAGATTCTCGATAGCTTGCAACAAGTACTCCTCATCTCGACTCATCAGAGAAACCGCCAAACCTGACTTTCCTGCTCTTCCAGTGCGGCCAATTCGATGGACATAATCTTCTGCTTTGAATGGCATATCAAAGTTCACGACTTGTTCTAGCTCTTGAATGTCTAACCCTCGTGCTGCCACATCGGTTGCAATCAAAGCACGTACCTTACCTTGTTTAAATTCATCCAAAGCTCTTTGGCGGGCACCTTGTGATTTATCGCCGTTGATAGAAACCGCTTTGATGCCATCTAACTTGAGCTCTTTCGCTAACTCATCACTGCCTTGCTTCGTTTTTGTAAATACAAGCACTTGCTGCCAATTCCGCGAGCCAATTAAGTACGCTAGCAATTCACGTTTCCGTTTTTTATCCACTGGATAAACCATTTGTGTTACCGTTTCAGCAGTCGTATTTGCTGGTGAAACTTCGACTTCAACTGGCGATTCCATGAGTTTATACGCAATAGTTTTGATTCGCTTCTCAAATGTCGCAGAGAACAATAGGATCTGTTTCTCAGCAGGCAAACGTCGGAAGATGCGCTGCAAGTCAGGCCAAAATCCCATATCTAACATACGGTCGGCTTCGTCTAACACGAGCATACCGGTTTTAGAGATGTTTACGTTACCATTAAACAGGTGATCCAAAAGGCGGCCTGGCGTGGCAATCAAAATATCAGCACCCTCTTCTAACTTTCTCTTTTGTACGCCAATGCTTGTACCACCATAAACACACACGATGCGAAGTTCTGTTTCTGCCGAGTACTGATTCAAATTATCAAATACCTGCTGTGCAAGCTCGCGTGTTGGAACCAAAATCAATGCTTGAGGTGTGCCGTTAAGTTTCTTTTGCTGAACGGTTTGTATGATAGGTAAACCAAACGCAGCCGTTTTTCCCGTACCAGTTTGTGCAGCAGCAAGTAAGTTTTTTCCTGCAAGGACGTGTGGAATTGACTTTTCTTGCACTGGTGTTGGCGTCACGATATTTAGATTGCCTAGCGTCTCGATTAGCTTTTGTTCGATGCCTAAATCAGCAAAATTAACAGACATGTGTAACCTCATTATTTTTGGAGCGCAGAGTTTACCAGAGCCCCTAAAGCCATACTACTTTTCTATCTCATTGAGTTGAGTCATTAAGCTGTTGCTGAAAGTCATACGACTGGCGCAAAACATCTCGATAAAGTGACGAGAACTTCTCTTCTAATTCGGTGTAATCACTTTCAATCACTTTAAATGTTGTGGTTAAGTCTGCCATTCTAGGGCTTCTTTGCGACATCCGATGTAGTGCAAATTCTATATTGTCTAGATCTTGATAGGATTGAAGCCATCGGCCATGCCACATTCTGCTGTGGAGCACCAAAAAACGTGGCGGCAAATGTTCATGAACCTCTCGGTTTACTCGCTCGTATGCCGTTTGGACAAAGTGTTCGAGAGGCACGGAATGAAAGTCGTTCCAGTGTTTTGCGAGGCAATGATCCCAAAACATATCCAAAGCGATAGGTGCAAAACGTCTCGCAATACCAGTGAAATGAGGCTTACATTCGTTGACGATTGGATGATGGTCAGTAATACGGTCAACAAATCTATGTAATCTGATACCATTTGAGATATCGCGATCATACAGCTTGCTTGGATCTCCTTTTACGAAGTCTCCAAGCAAGTTTCCCAATAAATGGCTGTTACTGTGATCTGCGATATGCAGGTGGGCTAGAAAGTTCATTCGACGCCAGTTTTGGCCTCTAGGGCTTGGTGTGACATGAACCTAGTATAACGTCAATTACGACG
>NZ_JADDYG010000603.1:15206-23790 GCF_015163535.1 Vibrio sp. OPT46
GCGCAACACCAGTGAAATGAGGCTTACATTCGTTGACGATTGGATGATGGTCAGTAATACGGTCAACAAATCTATGTAATCTGATGCCATTTGAGATATCGCGATCATACAGCTTGCTTGGATCTCCTTTTACGAAGTCTCCAAGCAAGTTTCCCAATAAATGGCTGTTACTGTGGTCTGCGATATGCAGGTGGGCTAGAAAGTTCATTCGACGCCAGTTTTGGCCTCTAGGGCTTGGTGTGACATGAACCTAGTATAACGTCAATTACGACGAGATGAGAGTGTTCCGCTATTCGGCTTCGTTGTCTGAGCCAACGTATTCCGACAAGATAATGCCAATTTCAAGCGCATCTAGCAGCTCTAGGCTCTCATCGTTTTGGTATTGGTCGCTCATTGTGACCTCCTTTATTTTAAGCTCTCTTGCTTTTACTCGCTGACGGCCTGACTCTTGCCATATCCACATCAGCAACTCCTTTTTATAGTCTTTATATGACACATTCATGACAGCGAGAAGTAAAGATTTAAAAACCTATGAGCATAATCAAAAGTAAACGATTGCAATTAGATTTCATATCCGCTTAACACTTTAGAGAAATGACTCTTTTATCAAAATTCATGTCAATTTAAAGATATAACATACTGTTATAGGCGTCCTTAGATCTCATTTCTTAAACTAAATTTAGTATTCGTTACATATTTTGCTGATTAACTTCGCATATTTTGTTTCGATATAGCAATAGATTTGGTCAATATCTTTTATCTCTAATGGAGCTTTAAATGAGAGAAGTTGAGTTTAGAACGATAGACAGGCTGTTTATCAAGATGTCTATCAACGACAAAATGTGGGTTATATTCCTACTATTTTTAGTAGCCCTCACTTCAGTGGCTGGAAGCCGCTACTTCAATGAAATACAACAATTTGAGCAGCAAGCCATCTCGGCGAGCGAAGCGAAGCTTTCTGGTATCGTTGATGCTCAATCAAACCGCGCTACAGAAATTGACGGCGTATCGAAATCGAACCGCGTAAGCGAGAGTTCTTTTGTCGATGGGTCTGTCACCGCTTATGCCAAGTTGCATTCTGGGGAAGTGATTAAGCTGACTCAAAATGTGTCCACACAATACGAATCGTTAAAATCATCAGCTCTATCGTCACTATTACTCAGCTTCTTATGGGTTATTCCTTTTGCCCTATTCTCTTACTGGGTGGCAACGTTTATCGGAGGAGCTCTGTGGGTTTTATATACAACAACCGAAAAAATTGGTGACGGTGACTTAACCTCTCGTCTTGGTTTCCATCCAGGTCGAGATGAATTCGGTACCATCGGCTGTGCGCTAGACAAGTCTATGGATACCTTAAGTGAACTGGTTAATAGTGTTAAAAATAATGCAACGATGTTGAGCGAGACATCTTCTGCATTCGAAAAAGATATGCAGTTGAGTGAAACCCAGATATCTCATCAATATCAAACGCTTGATTCAGTCGCGACGGCAATGGAAGAAATGACAGCCTCTGCAAAGGAGGTATCAAGTATTTCTCAACAAGCAACGACGCAGTCAGACCAAGATGCCCAGAAGATCGAACTAAGCAGAAGCCGTGTACAAAACGTGATTGGCGAGATAGAGACGTTATCTAGCTATATTGAACAAGCCTCTACGTCAGTAACCAATTTAAACGAGAATACGACGCAGATTAATGACGTGATCACAACGATTAACGCCATTTCAGAACAAACTAATCTGTTGGCACTAAACGCAGCAATCGAAGCAGCCCGTGCTGGTGAACAAGGTCGTGGATTTGCAGTGGTTGCCGATGAAGTACGTACATTAGCAAGCAGAACTCAACAGGCAACAGTAGAGATCCAAGCCATGATTGAGAAGCTTCAAATAGAGAGTCAGAACATTGCTTCAATCACCAACAGAACCGTTCAGCAAGCTCAAACCAGCAGCCAGCTTATTGATGAAATCGGCCATGATGTTACCTCTATTGCCGAGTCAGCACGCTCATTAATGGACATGAGCATTCAGATTTCCACATCTGCTGAAGAACAAAGCGCAGTGGCTAACGATATTGCATCGGAACTTTCAGAAATTCGTAGTCAATCAAGCACAATCAGAGAAGTGGCGGAGCAATCTACCGCTGGCGTCGCTAATCTCACGCAAGCCTCCGTTTCTCTTGGTGAGATATTACAACGCTACCGCACCGCATAACGTTGTGGAACTTATGATCAACAAGGGCTCCTTAGGGAGCCCTTTTCTTTAAACCGTGTTCAACTATTACCTTCGATATTTTCTACGACATCCAAGTGGATATTTGAAGTGAATCTCAAGTTCTCGCTGTACCCGATGAAATAATGTTCTTAAACAGAGCGTTCCGCTATGCTTGATCTTGCCAATTCCAATTTGCTGCTGGAAAACAATATGAATAATTACAAAGACACAAAAGACATAGAGAACCTGAATTGCCCACTCTGCCAAGGAGATGAATATCTCATTTCATCGGATGGCGAGAAATTCACATGCGCTGCTTGCGGATTTCATACAAAAAACTTCTCATCTATCCAATGTCTACATCAAACGCCTTACCTACAGTCTAAACTTAAGCTCATCCACAGCTTGAGTCCGGTTTGCCATTAGTAGGTCAAACAGAGCAGCCACACAGCTGCTCTTTTAATTCATCTAAATGATGGATGCGAATTACACGCTCGTCCTCAACAAGATTGATAGCTTCACCATTAAATAACTGTATCGTTTTGATACCGGCGTTTAGTCCCGCCTCAACTCCTTTAGGCGTGTCATCAATATAAAGACAGTCACTTGGTAAAAAGCCCATGCTCATAGCACTGTACATGATTAAATCAGGCTCAGGCTTCCAACTATTCGCATCGAATGCCGAGAACACTTTGCCTCGGAAAGCATCGAGTAAACCGGTTAACTCCAAAGCGTATTCAATTTTATCTTTAGGTCCATTAGACGCCACACAATATTCGATATTATGCGAATCCAAAAACTGAATTAATCGTTTTGCGCCATCCATTGGCTGTAAGTGACGCACAAAAAGAGACTGGACTTCTTCTCGGTATTGCGGCTCTAAAACATCAATTGGGACTTTGATATCTTTCAATTCTTTAGTATCTAAAAGGATGTCAGCGAGCTTTCCTCCTTTAAAGTGAGAAACGCACTCTTCCATCGTTAACTCAGCCCCATGCTGGTTAAATACATTGACGAGCGCTTGGCAACACAGTCTTTCGCTGTCGACCAACGTACCATCACAGTCAAATATCACGCACTTAATATTGGTAATTGCCATAGCCATCTCCAGACGTCTTAAAGGCTCAAGCCCAAGCTGATTTTAAGAATGTTTGGATTAATCTTATTTGAGTTTGGGATTGTTGAAACGACGAGCTTGGCATTTCATGGAAATAGAAGGGAGCAATTACAGTTTTTCTAAGCAAGATCACCCAACGTCATCTTGCTTTACTTTTTATGCACATTGATGTGTAAGTTAGTCTTCGATAACCACTGAGTCTAACAGTTTTTGCTCGGTGCTTAGTCTTTTAGCCAGATCAGCCACAAACGAGCTTTTGTATTTTGATTCAGAAACAGCAACATCAGAGATGAGTGTATATCCTTCGAGATGGCTAACAATAGCAGCACCAATTGGGACTCCAGATTTAAAACCAACATATAATTCAAAATCTGGCGTGAGGATAATCTGTGTCAGATATTCAATGATCATATCTTTATCATACTGCTGTTCCCAGCGCTGAGATTGCAAGATAGAGAACATAATGGTCAGTCG
This sequence comes from Vibrio sp. OPT46, assembly GCF_015163535.1. Lineage (NCBI taxonomy): Bacteria > Pseudomonadati > Pseudomonadota > Gammaproteobacteria > Vibrionales > Vibrionaceae > Vibrio > Vibrio sp. OPT46. The sequence goes on from NZ_JADDYG010000603.1 coordinate 19,006, forward strand.
ATGAAAATCGACCAGAAAAATATCGTCGGGGTTAAATTCAGAGTCACTTTCCAGTAATGTGTCTTTGTCGACTACTTGATAGGTTGCTTTTTCTAGCGTTTTGAAATAGACATCGCGCCCTTTCAAACTCTCTGGTGTCGGAAATTCAACTTCGACCAGATCATACAGCCATGTATTTTTACGCTCGATACTGGCTAACTGTTGTTCATTCATCTTGATACCTTCGTTTAGAGCAGTACATTAGCATGAAGCCCGCAACAAACCTAGCGCACATAGACCTTTCCGTGGCTAAATTTTGTTTTAGGTGCAAACCTCTGATAGATTTCATCAATATCTTTCCTAGTTAAGGACAAAAATAATGAAAAAGATGCTGTTAAGTGCATTGCTTGCTACTACTCTAGTTGGTTGTTCAGATAACGATGTTGCTGACGTGGGGCTCGGTTGGTTTACTTTGAAAGACATCAAAGTCGGTGAGTTGAAAGACGAGGTGGTAACAGGTGTCACATGTCACATCGCCTCTATCGAAGCGGATTTCAGCTTAGCAGATCCAAGTGATAGCTCAATATCATGTCGTCAGACTGGCGAAATCACACCGGAAATGATTGCAAAAATAGATAAGAGTAAGTCCGGTGAAATTGTATTTAAGAAGTCAAAAAGCATTTTCTTCAAAACAATGAAGGTTCGCCGTATTTATGATGCCGATAACCAAACCTTACTCTACTTGTCTTATACAACAAAAGAGACCGATGGTAGTTTTAAGCATAGCCTTTCGACAGTCCCACTTTGGGGTACCAAGGCTTACGTTGAGCCAACTGAAGTGAAAAAGTAACGCGGGTAAATTTAGTTAGCGCGGAGCAGGCTCTTTCCGGGCGCTGCTGAGCAACAAGTTTAAAAAACAACCCATTGCAATACGACAAGCCTCATAAATTGCAGCTGCTTTGGTTGCTATTTACTCAGCTCGCTGATTTTTTCAGCGAGCAGACTTCTTTGTAATAAATCGCCACGATTTTCATTTTTTTGTGATACAATCCCGCCTCTTTTTTTTCTCACTCAAGAACAAGCATGAAGTTTCCTGGTCAGCGTAAATCTAAACACTACTTCCCAACTCACGCTCGAGATCCATTAGTAAACCAAATCCGACAGGCACCTAAGCTATATCGCCCAACTATTGTTGGTGTCGGTCAAACCATTGTAGATATCGAAGCACGTGTAGATGACGCGTTTTTAGAGAAATACAACCTGAGTAAAGGACATTCGCTCGTTCTTGAAGAAAGCAAAGCAGATGCACTTTACGAAGAACTGGTTGAGCAAGGCCTGATCACACACCAATACCCAGGTGACACGATTGGCAATACTCTTCACAACTACTCAGTTTTAGCCGATAGCAAATCCGTTTTGCTCGGTGTGATGTCTAAGAACATTCAAGTCGGTTCTTTTGCTTATCGCTACCTTTGCCGTACGTCTTCACGCATGAACCTTAACCATTTACAAACGGTAGATGGCCCTATTGGTCGCTGCTACACCCTAATTTCTCAAGACGGTGAGCGTACATTTGCTATCAACGAAGGTCATATGAATCAACTACTTCCGGAAAGCATTCCTGAAGAGATCTTTGAGAAAGCATCAGCCCTGGTTGTTTCTTCTTACCTAATGCGTGGTAAAGAAGAAGATCCAATGCCTAAAGCGGTACAAAGAGCGATCGACTTTGCTAAGAAGCACGATGTCCCTGTTGTACTTACGTTAGGGACAAAGTACGTTATCGAAGGTAACGCACAGTGGTGGCAAGAATACATTCGCGAAAACATTTCTGTTGTCGCTATGAATGAAGAAGAAGGTGCGGCGTTAACAGGTGAAACAGAGCCGCTAGCTGCTGCTGATAAAGCACTTGAGTGGGTTGATCTCGTACTTTGTACAGCAGGACCAAATGGTCTGTACATGGCTGGTTACACCGACGAGAAAGTAAAACGAGAAACCACACACGACATCCTTGAAAGCTCCCTCGAAGCCTTTAACCAGTACGAGTTTAGTCGTGCGATGCGTAAAGAAGACTGTCAAAACCCAATGAAGGTCTACTCTCACATCGGCCCTTACCTTGGTGGACCATTAGAGATTAAGAACACTAACGGTGCAGGTGATGCAGCCCTTTCAGCCTTACTGCATGACATGGCAGCAAACTCTTTTCACCAAAAAGAAGTGCCTAACTCAGAAAAGCACGAAGTACGATGCTTAACCTACTCCTCACTTTCTCAGATTTGTAAATACGCAAACCGAGTAAGCTATGAAGTGTTGACGCAGCACTCTCCTCGCCTATCGCGAGCGCTTCCTGAACGAGAAGATAGCTTAGAAGAGACTTATTGGGATCGTTAAAACGACAGCTTTAAAGCTAAAAATATATCAAGGTCACCATTTGGTGGCCTTTTTGTTTTTATCTAGCACTATAACGAGTAGATTTCGTTAGTATGTCGCACAATACGAAGCAGTAAACTCTTTACAAGCCTAACCGAAACAGTACCATCACCAAGCAGACCTTTGCCTCACAATAATACTCGTTATAACTCAGGTAGTTTTTCAACGCTACCTGTGTGCCACTTTGGGGATTCTCCATGCAGTCAGATATCGAAATTTGCCGAAACACACCACTTTCTTCTATTGATGTTATCGCGGAAAAAGTAGGACTATTGCCCGAAGAGTATGACACTCACGGGAAGCACAAAGCCAAAGTCCACCCAAAATGTTTGGAACGACTCAAAGCAAATGATGACGGTAAACTTGTACTCGTCACTGCGATCACGCCGACTCCTCTTGGCGAAGGAAAAACCGTTACGACGATAGGACTGGCGCAAGGTTTAGCAAAGCTTAATCAATCTGTTATTGCATGTATAAGGCAACCTTCGATGGGACCCGTCTTCGGTATTAAAGGTGGCGCAGCGGGCGGCGGTTATTCTCAAGTAGCTCCAATGGAAGAGTTAAACTTACACCTTACTGGTGACATTCACGCAGTGACAGCGGCGCACAACCTTGCTTCAGCCGCTCTTGACGCTCGCTTGTTCCATGAGCAACGCGAGGGTTATGATGCCTTTGAATCACGCACCGGGTTAAGAGCACTTAAAATCGACACGGCAAGTATTACTTGGAAACGAGTGATGGACCATAATGATCGTGCACTACGTAAAGTCAAAATTGGCCTCAATGATGCAGGAAAAACCATCAATGGTTTCGAGCGTGACGAAGGGTTCGATATTTCAGCCGCTTCTGAGTTAATGGCTATCATTGCACTAGCCAAAGATTTAAAAGATTTACGTCAACGTATTGGGAAAATTGTCGTAGCGTACGATTTGAACGGAAACCCCGTCACTACGGAAGATCTACAAGTTGCAGGAGCAATGGCAGTAACACTAAAAGAGGCGATTGCACCAACACTGATGCAAACTCTAGAAGGTGTTCCTACGTTGATCCATGCAGGTCCATTTGCAAACATCGCCCATGGAAATTCATCCATTATCGCGGACGATATTGCGCTAAAACTGTCAGGTTACACGGTAACTGAAGCCGGTTTTGGTTCGGATATGGGATTTGAGAAAGCGTGTAACATTAAAGCTGCTGCCGCCAACAAAGCCCCGGACTGTGTAGTGATCGTAGCAACATTACGCGGCCTCAAAGCGAATTCCGGACACTACGATTTACGACCAGGTATGGCTATTCCAGATTCCATTTTTAATCCGGACCAAGCAGCATTGGAGGCTGGGTTTGAAAATTTAAAATGGCACATAAATAACGTTCATAAATACGGTTTACCTGCTGTCGTTGCCATTAACCAGTTTCCACAAGATTGTGTGAAAGAGCTTAAAGCTCTTGAAGATCTGATTCACCAATTTAATCCCGAAGTTAAAGTAGCCATCAGCACCGCTTTTTCGCAAGGCGGACAAGGCGCAACGGAACTAGCTCAACATGTTATTGATGCGTGTACCACGCCTGTAGAGTTTTGTCCGTTATACAACAAAGAGCAATCATTACTCGAAAAGCTCATGGCAGTATGTGAAGCGGGCTATGGAGCAACCAATATAGAAATGACTCCTATCGCGACTGAACAGCTCAAACATTTTGAGCAATTAGGCTTTAACAACTTAGCGGTTTGCATCGCGAAGACACCACTATCTATAACCACGGACTCCGCAGTCAAAGGGGCACCAACTGGTTTTACCGTCCCAATCCGCGAGCTGCGCTTGTGTGCGGGTGCAGGATTCGTTTATGCATTATCTGGTACCGTGATGACGATGCCAGGCTTACCTGATAAACCCGCATTTATGAACTTAGATCTTGATGATGAAGGAAATATCGTCGGTCTCTCTTAGTGCAGTGATAACGTATCGCTATCAGTGAAGTGAGCATATTCATTGAGTGAGTGGTCTACTTACCTATCCACTCACTCTCAACAACTGTGAAAAGAGTTGTCTCAGGCCTTCTACTCTTGAATCGTTGATACAAAGCTCTCCTGCCTTACATCAACGCGCCTGTTTTAGGCCTTTAGAGTTAAGACGCTAACCCTAAGCCTTGTTTGGCGATAGTTATTAAGCTAGAAAACCCTATTTATCTTCTTGTTTTGTCGCCACTTTACATTGTAAATCCATACTTGTTGACTTCTCCTTTCTACAATTTTGCGCCAATTTGATGCACGGGCTATTTAGCGCTTCACTAATATGGTGCAGTTGTCTTACAGTGAAATTTTAACCTCCTTGATTTTTAAGGAGATATTCTATGGCTCGATTCTTGTAGTAGACTTTTCAC
>NZ_JADDYG010000603.1:23800-42490 GCF_015163535.1 Vibrio sp. OPT46
TTATTTAGCACTTCACTAATATGGTGCAGTTGTCTTACAGTGAAATTTTAACCTCCTTGATTTTTAAGGAGATATTCTATGGCTCGATTCTTGTAGTAGACTTTTCACTAATAAGCACATTAGCACATGCTTTTCAAAACCTCTGCGTTGCATACCACCTCCTTCAGGTTAGCACCGTTTTGATGCATGTCAGAAAAGGGAAAGGGAATACTATGGAAGACGCACTTGCCGTAATTTTAGCAGGAGGGATGGGGTCTAGACTCAGCCCACTCACCGATGACAGAACCAAGCCAGCCGTACCTTTTGGCGGAAAATATAGAATTATAGATTTCACACTAACCAATTGTTTACATTCGGGTTTACGCAAGATCCTTGTTTTAACCCAATATAAATCTCATTCACTTCAAAAACACTTACGAGACGGCTGGTCGATATTCAATCCAGAGCTAGGCGAGTACATCACTGCTGTTCCACCACAAATGCGCAAAGGTGGTGCATGGTATGAAGGAACCGCCGATGCGATTTATCACAACATGTGGTTGCTATCGCGAAATGATGCAAAGTATGTGGTTGTGTTATCCGGCGATCATATCTATCGAATGGACTACGCCGCAATGCTTGAAGAGCATAAAGAGAAAGGTGCTAAGCTCACCGTTGCCTGTATGGATGTTCCCGTAGAGGATGCTTCAGCATTCGGTGTAATGGGCACCGCAGAAAACGGGCTCGTTACTTCGTTTATAGAGAAACCTGAAACCCCACCTACTCTTCCTGGAAGCGCGACCAGAAGCCTTGTTTCTATGGGAATATATATCTTTGATATGGATGTTTTGAAAGAAGCGCTTGAAGAAGACTCAAAACTCGATTCATCAAGCCATGACTTCGGAAAAGACATCATACCTAAGCTGATTGATACCGAATCCGTTTACGCTTATCAATTCTGTGGCAGTAAAGGGCGCGTCGATAAAGATTGCTATTGGCGCGACGTGGGTACCATTGATTCCTTCTATGAAGCGAATATGGATCTACTAGAACCTGTGCCGCCAATGAACCTTTATCAGTCCAATTGGGCGATTCGTACTTACGAGCCGCAGTTTCCACCAGCTCGTACTGTATCGTCGGCCACGGGTAATGAAGGCATTTTTATTAACTCCATCATTGCTACCGGTGTCATCAATTCCGGAGGCTCAGTACAGCACTCCATAATCTCCTCTAACGTACGCATTCAAGATAGTGCAACGGTAGTCGATTCCATCATTTTTGATGACGTAGAAGTCGGTGAAGGAAGTCAGTTGGTCAACTGCATAGTTGATAAACATGTTCGTATTCCGCCACATACTCAAATTGGCATCAACAAACTTGAAGATGCGAAGCGATTTAAAATCTCAGACAAAGGTATTGTCGTCATACCCGAAAGTTACCAATTCGATTAAACGACAAACTATCACAACAAAAAAGCGCACGATAATCATCGTGCGCTTTTGTTTAAGTGCCTGTAAACATTAGGCTATAACAAATAATCCATAATAATTAGATGTTACATACCGTTGACCAGCTACCATCTGTACCCGGTTCAGCCGCTGTCCACCAGTTCGCTTGGTAAACCACACCGTTGTGGATGATCTTATCACCTTGGTTAGCGTGGCTTGGATTACCTGCCCAATCCGTTTGTGGCAGAGCTGGGTATGTCACTAAACCTGTCGTATCACACGTACCTGGTTCAGTGGTACCACCACCCGTGCCCGCATTGAGATCACCAATTGGTAGATCTGGCTGTTCAAACTTGAACGCAAACTCTTTACCACCAGAAATCACTGAGTAGTTAGCCGGACCAGAGATTGGTAGGTAGTAAACCATATCAAGCTCGTAAGTGCCGCCCGCTGGCAAGTCTTTCCATGCTGGTAGAGAGAACGACACACGGTGCATTACGCCATCTAAGCCACCAATGTTGTTTGCTCGAGTATGTCCAGAAGCAATCACTTTCAAACCACCACCTGATTGGTCTTTCGCGTTGTCCGGCGCAGATGCTGGGATATCGAATTGGAATTCAGTACCGCCAGGGATCGCTTGACCAGTGTTGTTCGTAAACGTGATTTTCGGGTTAATTGGGTAGTTTTGATCGCCAACTTTGAAGCCGCCAACACTAACAGTAATGTCTACTGCTTCAGTTGGTGTTGGACCAGTCGCTACTTTATTACCGTAAGGCGTCGCAGACTTAAACTTGTCGTAGATAGCTTTGGTCATAGTGTTACCCATGTGGTATTCACCATTACCTGCCGCACAAGCTTGTTCAGTGGCATCTACTGCCGTACGATTACCATTTGCATCCAGTACGTAACAGTTGTAGTCACCGGCTAGTTCCCAGAACATGATACCGCCGATCTCTTTATCGATAACGTAATCGGCTTTCACCTCGATAGAAGCTTTATCTTCCGTAGATAGGAATACGCTCTTCTCTGCGTTCCACAACCAAGGTGCCACAGCAACGCTATCGTAATGACGGGTATAAGTACCAACAAACTTATCTGAAGGATCGTTGACAGGGTCGAGACCGTAAGCAGCTGCGTAAGAACCCCAAATACCGTTTTCTAGGTTCTTAGCATGCCACATTGGGTTAGAACCAGCGCCCATTTCGTTTCCTTTAGGGTCGGTATCATGCCACATGTTGTCGATACCAATAGCGCCGTGACCACAGTTGTTCTTCTCACCTTCACCTGTGCCCGGTTGGCACTCTGCTTGGTTTGGTAGTGCCGCTCGGCCCCAAAGGCCATTGTCGCCACCAGTAACACCTTGCCAACCACGGGTGTAGTAAGGAACACCAATGTTGATACGACCTGCTGGCATAGAGCCACGGAAGTAATGGTAAGCCCAGTCTGTGTTCAAGTAACCGATACCACCGTATGCAGCAGTGCCGTATACGTTCCACTGCGCTAGCTCAGAGTCTTTACCTGTATCGAATAAAGCCGCGTTATGACCAACGTGATCATTCCAAGCCCCATGCAAGTCGTAAGACATGATGTTTACGTAGTCTAGGTACTTAGTTACATCGAAGGTTTCCATCCCACGTAGCAAGTAACCTGAAGATGGTGCTGCGATAGTCAGCATATAATGAATACCATCTTGCGCGGATGCCGCATCAAGTTTCTCACGCAATACTTTCATCAGCTCTTGGTAAGACGCCCATAAATACTGACGACGTGGTTCCATGAAGTCTTTGTCGTAAGGGTTACCAGCACCAGCCATTGACGTCGGGTATTCATAGTCGATATCCAGACCATCGAACTTGTACTGACGCATCATTTCAACGGCTGAAGTTGCGAACTTCTCAATACCAGCATGATTAATAGAACCGTCCGCATTCGTCGTCATGGTGTAGAAGCCACCATCAGCTACACGATCGCCGTTCGTATCGAAGTGACCGCCCGTTTCAGCCCAACCACCAATCGAGATTAGCGTTTTAACATCATGTTTTTGCTTGTAAGTTGCTAGTGCACCAAAATGACCTTTAAAACCAAGAGCGGGATCTACCTCAACGCCTGGCCAAGTTTTACCTGTAGCAGGGTTGTTAGGATCATTTACGTCGCCAACGTTTACTTTGCCGTCAGAACCAATGCTCACAAACGCGTAGTTAATGTGAGTAAGTTGTTCCCAAGGAATGTCTTTAACAAGGTAAGTCGATGGTGGGTCGTCACCTGATCGCCAACTGGTGAAGTAGCCGATTACACGACGTGGGTGATCAGCCCCCATTTTCTCACGGCCTTCTTCGTCATAAATAGAACAGTAAGGAACATCTACACCCGTTGTTTGATAAAGACCATCAGGACGACAATTAGATGTCACTGCGCCGCCGTTTACTGTTAACGTCGCAATTGCAGAATCTGCTGTTGCTCCAGCATCATCGGTTGCTCTCGCATAAACACTTAATGAGCCAGCTTGTGAAGGGGTTACATCCAGCGTGTATGGCGCTGTTGTAGCAGTGCCAGCAAGCACACCTGCAACATAAAAATCAACTTTAGCAACGGTACCATCCGCATCCGTAGCATTTGCAGTCAGTGTTACGGAACCACCCAGGTCAATAGAGCTCGCAGAAAGCGCGACATCCACTGTCGGCGCTTCGTTACCAGGTTGCGCTGATGCCACAGTTAACGTCACAACACTTGCCGTACTAACGGCACCTGCATCGTCATAGGCCTTGGTAGAGAACTCGTGCTGTCCTTCAGTTGCTGTCCACGATGCAGCATACGGCGCAGACGTTGCCTGACCAACTAATACACCATCAACAAAGAACTCTACTTTGCTAACAGTCCCATCAGTATCTGCCGCATCTGCAGCTAGGTTAACAACATCACCCGCAGTCACAGAAGCCGACGCAGAAGGCGATGTCAGAGTAACCGTCGGAACTTCATTCTGAGGTGGATCAACCGGTCCAGTGCCATCACAAGCGCCAAGTGTTTCCCACTCGCCCCACTCACCAGATTGCGCTGGATTATTGTTTTGCGTCCAGTAACGCGCTTTATAAGCATTACCTTCATGCTGAACTTGGTCGCCACCGTTATAAACTTTTGACGATTGCCAAGTTTCTAGAGGGGCACAGTCAACTGCTGCGTAGCTATTGAAGGCCATAAGACAAGAAGCGGTGAGTGTGCTTAGTGTGAACACGTTTTTCACTGCGTTGCCGTTTTTAAGGTGCATAATCGCTCTTCCTTAAGTTATTGTTAAAACAATACTAAATGCGCTAAACGAAGCGCATCTATACTTTTATTTCGACGTAAAATAACTTAAGTACAAGTTGGTGATTTCACACTATCTATTTACGAGTTTTCCACACCGCCTCGCAACAATCCACTAAATGATTGCAACAACGTACCTATTATTTGGCACCAGTAACTAATTTTATAACTTAAATAAATATGTCACTCGCAAATTAATAAAAAAGGTAAAAAAAGTCGCCATTTTGAAATAAAGATCACTAAGCCTTTGTTGACCTTGGCGTTTCATTAAAATGCCGCTTGTACTCGCGACTAAACTGTGATGGGCTCGTGTACCCGACCATTCTCGCTGCATCATTAACACGTCGCCCCTCTAACTGGATCAATTCGCGCGCTTTGTTAAGTCGAACTTTCTTAATATATTGCAGCGGAGATTCAAGCGTGACATTGCGAAATGCTTGATGGAAAGCAGACACACTCATGTTGGCTTCTTCAGCCAATGCTTGTACGTTCAACTGTTCATGATACGCTTGATGTACACGATTTAGTGCTTTAGCGACCCTCGCGTAAGAACCTTCTTGATGTGCTAGGTCAAATAAAACATACCCCTCTTTGCTCACCAAAGTACGATACACAATTTCCTCAAGAAGCAGCTCGCCAAGCATGATGACATCAAGCTCGTTACACATTGCTTTCATTAACCGCTTGCACGCATCCAACATACCTTCATTCATACGTACCGACTTAAGGCCGCAACGGGTTGCATCCAGACACTTATTACTGAATTTCTCAGCCTCTAATTTTTTAACGAGTTTATGAAGAAGCGTTGGCGAAATATCTATCGAAATGCCAAGTAAAGGCTCATTGTTTGTCGCAAACGCTTCGCACTCTAGTGGCATGGGAACCCCGACAACAAGGTAATCTTCGGGCCCATATTGCACTGGTGTATCACCAATATGAATGTTCTTATGCCCTTGACCCAATACGATGATGCCGGACTGATAGACAAACGGCTGGCGATGATTCCCTTTGCTACTGCGATAAAACCATACGCCATCTATCGCTGTTTTCTTCATACCTTCTAGGTCATGCAGCCCCTGCTTTTCAACATATTGCTGCATGATATCTGCGAGAGTGTGCATTAGAGCGCTCCATCAATGACCAACGAGTTTGGTCTTTATTATCGTTTCGAGCACTATACTTCCTCTCGACATTAACTTTCTAGCTCAAGAGCATTAATTTTGTAGAAATAGGCAAATTATTTGCAGAAATCGACCTGTTAACGATCGTTAATCAGGACTAATATGCATGTATTCAATCTCCTTCACTGGAAGCAAGAGGGCTAATAATGAACTTTTCTTATGTAAACCCAACCAAGATTTTCTTTGGTCAAAAACAAATCGCTGCAATCAAAGAAGCTATCCCATCCGACCAAAAAGTTTTAGTGGTATACGGTGGTGGCTCCATCAAAAAAAATGGCGTGTACGACCAAGTAGCAGAAGCTCTTGAGGCACATGAATGGCTAGAGTTTTCAGGTGTTGAACCAAACCCAACCAAAGAAACACTCGATAAAGCAGTCGCAATGGTAAAAGAGCATGGCGTTGACTTTATTTTAGCGGTAGGTGGTGGTTCAGTCATCGATGGCTCCAAATACGTAGCAGCGGCATCAAAGTATGATGGTGATGGTTGGGATATCATGATTGGTAAGCACCAAGTCACTGAAGCGACGCCTCTAGCTGCAATTTTGACATTGCCAGCAACAGGCTCAGAGTCAAACATGGGCGCAGTTATCACTAAAAAAGAAACTCAAGACAAACTTCCGTTCATGTCTCCAGCAGTGCAGCCAAAATTTGCCGTGTTAGACCCAGATGTAATGAAAACACTGCCAGAACGCCAGCTTATCAACGGCATTGTTGACGCATGGGTGCACGTATGTGAGCAATACTTGACGCTTCCTACCGGTGCAATGGTTCAAGATGGTTACGCAGAAACACTGCTGAAAACTTTAAAAACACTCGGAGAACAGTTTGCGGAACGAGACGACGATATGTGGCGCGCAAACTTAATGTGGTCTGCTAACCAAGCATTGAATGGGTTAATTGGTAGTGGCGTTCCACAAGACTGGGCGACACATATGATCGGCCATGAATTAACGGCTCTATGGGGCGTTGATCATGCGCGTTCTCTTGCAATTGTCCAACCGTCGTTACTTCGTAACCAAATGCAGTTTAAGCGCCCTAAGTTAGAACAAATGGGTCGCAACGTATTTGGTCTTGAAGCAGGAGAGGATTTAGCAGAGCGCACAATCGAATCTATCGAAGCGTTTTATCATCAACTTGATGTCGCAACTAAGCTCGAAAACTATGGTGAGAGCCGTGAACAAGCTATCGATGCCATCATTGATCAACTAAACAAACACGGCATGACTGTTTTAGGTGAAAACCAGGCGATCACACTTGAACGTAGCCGAGAAATCTTAGAGTTAGCTGTCTCATAACTGCAACAATTCTTCACTGCCCTTCCTAGGGTTTAACGGTATTGTGACTTAACAGTCACAATACCGTTTTTTTATGCTATTTTGTAAGCCACATCACGTTCAAAACGAGGAGGCTTCTAAAAACAACGATTCCCTCCAGACAAAAAATCGGCCGTGTTGGTTAGTAAAGAGACAACTGTCCAGCTTTACACAAATAAAAATAATTGAGATCAAAGAACGAGTTAACTCGTTAATTAAGTTTTGATTTGTTGTAGTGATGTACTACATAATTTTGTCTGTTCGAGAAAACACTTTATGTGGCTAGTTGTTGTCGTATTAGCATTCATACATATCATCAGTATCCGTAAAGGCTCTAAATGGCTCTTTTACGTTTCTAAACCATTACCAGTGCTCTGTATGCTTGGTATTTTAATTCAGTCCCCGGCTTACCCAATGCCATATGCGCATTGGATTTTGATTGGCTTATCGCTCTCGTTGCTTGGTGACGTGTTATTAATGCTCCCTAGAGACAAGTTCATTACAGGATTAGTGCTCTTTTGCTCTGCCCATCTCTCCTATAGTTATGGTTTTGCCATCATGTCAGCGTGGCATTTTACACCTTGGCTCCCAATTGCCTTGTTCGGACTCGGTATATGCGTCTACTGGTTGTTCCGACCGGATCTCGGTAAAGAAAAACGGCCAGTTGCTAGTTATATATTGGTACTGATGACTATGTGCTGGGCTTCGATCGAGTATTATTTGAGTGGGAAAACACAATCCTCCTCTTTTGCAGTGCTCGGAAGCTTTATCTTTATTATCTCTGGCATCGTATTGGCTTTCGAACGCTTTGGAGGACGGTCAATATTTTCACGACAAGTTGTCATGGTGACCTACTATTCTGCACAGACACTAATGGTTATGTCTGTTGTTGCGATTGTTGTTCGTTATCCGTATCTCGTTGAACTGAGTTAGTCATACTCTAGACTCTAGACTGCACCAACATTAAAGAAACATGGATGTATCTTGTAAGCGATCTGAATAGAGTCTTAAAATCATCGCCTAAACATTAGCTTATTCTTAATGAAATTACGCGCACAACTTGCTATTGTAAAAGGATATTTTTCCGTTATAGCGTGCCCCTTTGAAAGAGAATACTCCCGTCGTTGAGTTTAGCGACGTAAATAAGTGGTATGGCGATTACCACGCTCTAAAAGACATCAACTTCTCCGTGCATTCTGGCGAGATCGTCGTGGTGTGTGGCCCTTCAGGTTCCGGAAAATCAACGCTCATTCGTTGCATCAACCATCTTGAATCGATTCAAGAAGGCCAGCTTCATGTGTTCGACCAGCCTTCTCACGCAAAATCTCTCAAGCCCGGTAAAATCGGCATGGTGTTCCAACACTTTCACCTTTTTCCTCACTTGACTGTACTGGAAAACCTCACCTTAGCGCCGATTCGCACACTCAAATTATCAAAACAAGAAGCTGAAAAACGCGCAAAACATTACCTAAAGCGAGTCAATATTGAAGAGCAAGCGAGTAAGTATCCTATCCAGCTTTCTGGCGGTCAGCAGCAACGCGTCGCGATTGCCCGCTCCTTGTGTATGGAACCGGATTTACTCCTGTTTGACGAGCCAACTTCAGCGCTTGATCCGGAAATGATCAACGAAGTGTTGGATGTCATGGTTGAGCTGGCTCAAAGCGGAATGACGATGATTTGCGTCACGCATGAAATGGGATTTGCCAAAAAAGTAGCGAACCGCGTGGTATTTATGGATGAAGGCCAAATCTTGGAAATGAACTCTCCAGTCGCCTTATTTGAGACACCACAGCATCCACGCACCCAAGCATTTTTGAACCAAATTTTAAGTTACTGATGATAGTTCGCGTAATCAAACCTGTCCTTCAAGCTTTACTGCAAATGACGCTCCTCTTCATAGCGATTGTGTGGGTGTTGGACTCTGGTGCCGACGCTATGGGCTATCAATGGCAATGGGAGCGCGTACCTGATTACATCGCTTTTTATGAAGATGGCGAATGGTGGCCGGCAGAACTTATTGATGGGCTATTGGTCACGCTTAACATCTCTGCTATTAGTCTATTTTTTACCTTAGTGTTGGGGTTGGTCACCGCGTTACTAAGGCTTAGCGATTCGAAAGTCGGCAATGTTATTGGTACCACTTATGTCGAAGTAATACGTAACACGCCGTTGTTGGTGCAAATCTATTTACTCTACTTCGTGTTTGGCCCCGTGATTGGTTTGGACCGATTCAGCACCGCCGTTTTGGCATTATCCCTTTTCCAAGGTGCCTACACCGCGGAAATATTCCGTGCAGGTTTAAACAGTATTCCTAAAGGGCAATTCGAAGCAGCACAAACTCTCGGACTATCACCGTTTTACACCTACAAAGACGTGATTTTGCCTCAGGTTTTACAGCGCACATTACCGCCATTAACCAATGAAGTGGTTTCTTTGATCAAAAACTCTTCCATTGTAAGCGTGATGGCGATTTTTGATCTAACGACACAGGCACGCAACATCGTCTCAGAGACGGCGATGCCGTTCGAAATTTGGTTTACCGTGGCAGCAATTTATCTTGCTCTCACTCTGTCACTTTCTGGCTTGTCTGCATGGCTAGAACACAAACTCGGAGCCAGTTGGCGCAAATTATAAGGAGATAACATGAAGTTATTCAAAGCGACCATTACTGCATTATTAGGGCTAGCCATAGCTATGCCTACAATCGCGAAAGAAGATGTCGCCACACCCAATGTAGATCAAATCAAAGAACGAGGTACTTTGCGCGTTGGTATGTCAACATTTGTACCTTGGGCAATGCGTAACAAGCAAGGCGAGTTAATCGGTTTTGAAATCGATGTTGCCAAACGCTTAGCAGAAGATTCAGGTTTGAAAGTGGAATTCGTACCGACTGCGTGGGATGGCATTATTCCCGCACTACTGGCGAAAAAGTTCGACGTGATCATTGGTGGCATGTCTGTTACGCCTGAACGTTCCAAAAGCGTCTTGTTTACTGCGCCCTACTCGCACTCAGGCGTTCAAGTAGCAGCAAACAAAGAACTCGCCTCTGGTTTTAGCGAATTTTCGGATTTTGACTCACGACGCGTAAAAATTGCGGCTCGTCGCGGCGCATTCACCGTTCAAGTAGCCAGAGAAACCTTCCCGAAAGCGAAGATCCTGCAATTTGATGACGACGCGCAAGCGTTCCAAGAGGTACTGAATGGTAACGCCCACGCGGTCATTGCTTCTAGCCCAAAACCAGAACATGAGACAGTGAAACACAGCGACAAACTATTCCTTCCATTCTCTGAGCGACTATCACAAGGTAACGAAGCCTTTGCAGTTCGCTTGGGGGAAGAAGATAAAAAGGCCTTTTTCAATAAATGGATTGAAGCAAGAACCCAAGATGGATGGTTAAAACAACGTTATGAATACTGGTTCTCGACATTAGATTGGCAAGATCAAGTCGCGCAAGGCCAGTAATCTAAATGGCTCGTGGACGCCGCGAGCCTATACTCTCCAATCATCCATTTTACTTTTCCATAACTTATCGGAGTCAAATTTTTGGGCGAACACACTACCACTCGCACAGCACCCGCGAAATCCAGCACAGGCTACCTTTTACCGCAATTAAACACACTAGACTGGGTACTACTTGTTATGTGCGGTATCGGTGGTGTTTGGCTGTACCATCGGTCCGCTGTTGGTGTGCATTATTTGTGGCAGTGGAAAGAGGCGCTTGAATTACTTTTCACGCCTAGAGCAGATGGTGGTTTGCCCTACTTCTTCCAAGGTTTGATTTCGACGTTAAGGCTCAGTATTTGGGGCATCAGCTTCGCATTAGTGTTTGGCACTTTGTTAGGCTTAGCACGCTTCTCTCGTTCCGTTTGGTTGCGCACACCTGCCAATGCGTTTATCCAGTTAGTGAGAAACATCCCTCCGTTGGTGTTTGTTTTTATTTTCTACTTTTTCATTTCTAACCAATTGATCCCGTTGCTCGGTTTGGAAGATCTTCTACGAAACTACAACGGCGAACCAAATGCGCTACAGCGCTCTCTGTTTGGGCCTTCTAACCTTTGGGAAAACCTTGCCTCTGGCGTGTTATGCGTCGGCTTACTCTCTTCTGCCTACATTGCAGAAGTTGTGCGCGGTGGTTTACAAAGTATCGACCAAGGTCAGTGGGAAGCGGCTGACTCATTGGGCTTGTCTCGATGGGTGAAATACCGATTTGTTATCGCGCCACAGGTGCTTAAATCAATAACACCTGCACTTGCCGGTCAAACCATCTCTTTGGTGAAAGACACCTCTATTGTTTCACTGATTTCGATACAAGAAATGACGTTTGTTGGGACAGAGATGGCAAATTCATCAGGGTATATATTTGAAATTTGGTTGATTGTCGGCCTTGCTTACTTCTTAATTTGTTTTGGTCTGTCACTTATTTTTCGCCATATTGAAGCAAAATCGGAAGCCATTTCAAATTAACTCAACCGCATATGTAATTAGGCACATTTGATTCTTCAAATCAGAATTGCACCCTGTTACATTGGCAAGATGCTAAATTTTCGGCGTTTTTCATGGAGTTAAAGAATCAATCCGACTACGAGCGATACATAAAACAAGATAATCTTGGTGAATATTACGTAGTTCTCAATCAATTCACTTTTCACAGTGTTTATCAGCCAATTTTTGATAGACGCCAACGTATTATTGGTATGGAAGCCTTACTGCGTATTCGTGGCATTGATGGTTCCCTAATTCGTCCTGACGTGTTTCTGGCCAATAATGGTCTTGATCCCTACTTTCGCTTATGTGTAGAGTTTTTATCCAGAGCAATGCACATTCGAAATTTTGCACGCTATTTCGCGGGGACGCCGATCAAACTGTTTCTTAACGTCATGCCTCAAACGCTACTCACACTAACCAAAGACATGGGCTTTAAAGATAGCGGCCTGCTTTACAAACGCCTTTCCGAACTTGGTATGAGCCCATCAGACGTCGTTTTTGAAGTAGTCGAAGAGTCATGCGGAAATACGGATTTATTAATCAAAGCCGTACAGTTAATGAAAGCAAATGGTTTTATCTTTGCTATCGATGATTTTGGCGCCCAACATTCTGATATCGCACGTGTTCAGCAGCTCTGCCCTGACATCATCAAAATCGATCGTTCCTATTTGCTAGACTACTGCGCCGGAGAAACCTTTTCCATACATAGCGCCGTTGATCTAGCGGATCATATGGGAGCAAAAGTCATTATAGAAGGGGTTGAAGAAGACGTGCAGCTACAAGCTATGTATCAACTTAATTTGGATTATTACCAAGGCTTTTACTTAGGAAAGCCTTGCGCCATTCATCACTGGACAGATAGCCTAAACATCGAGACGACAGTGCATTAACACTGCCCACTTACAGCACAGTGAAACCAAAAAAGCGCCGATATAATATGCTCGGCGCTTTTTAGTTTTACTCAGATGTCACTTATTTAGTTAAGCGTTCATTTCCCTAGAAAAAATCAATAGAATTACGACCGCTCTTCGGATCACGAGTGGCTTGCGGTTTGTCTTCTTTTTTGCCTTTCTTAGCAGACTGAGACAACGCTTCTTTCTGCGCTTTACGTTCTTTATGCGCTGCTTTTCGGCCTGTTGACTTAGGTCCAGAGCCTTTAGCTGGCTTGCTTTGGCGAGATTTCTCTTTACGTGCAGATTGCGCTTCTTTCTTCGCTTTCTTTTCTGCTTTTTGCTCTGCCGTTTCAGGTTCGGTTACTGGCGCATCGCAAACCACAACATAATATTCCTGGTTAAACTCAAAAAAGTCACCATCATACATCTTGCGGCGCTTACGTGTTTCTAGTTCACCATTCACCGCGACGTAGCCTTCCTCGATGATATGTTTTGCTTCGCCGCCACCGCTGACCAAGTTTGCGATTTTAAAAAGCTTGTACAGTTCGATTGGATGCGCATCAACATCGATGCCAATCGCTTCGATCTCAATCTCTTCGCCTTCTAAATACTCTTCGTGGTCGTAATCTTGGGTCATGTTACTTACTCTTACTATTTGATGCCCTGAAGTTTAAACGCAATGCTTAAAAATAGAAACCTCTGGCGATGTTCAATCACCGATTCACCTTGGCATTTGAGCACCTCTTAACCCATTTAGCTTGTCGCTCGTTAGCTTGTATCTCGATGCGTAGCTCAAACGAAGCTGCAATTACGCAACCTGAAGGTATATACTCTCTAAGTTATTGTTGAAAAGAGCGAATACTTTGTCTCAACCAAGTAGAATTACCTTTGTCACTGCGAACTTGTTTAATTTTGTCGCACCGCCTAACGCTTACTATGATTTCGAGAACATATACTCGTTAGAGCAATGGCGAGACAAACTTTCGTGGACGCAACGTCAAGTTGAAAAACTGGAAGGCGACGTGATTGGCTTACAAGAAGTATTCAGTATCGAGAAGACCCAGGCATTCTTTTCAACCATCGGCTACCCCTACTTTGCGACCGTTGACACCCCACATGTTGAGGATGAGTACATTTACTCAAGCCCTGTTGTGGCAATCGCATCTCGGTTTCCAATAGAAAAAGTACAAGCGGTAGAGTTTGACTTAGCAACGCTTGAGCCTTTTGGAGTAAGTGTTGTTCCAGAGTTCAGTCGCAAACCTATCTATGCCCAAGTAATACATCCTGTACTTGGTCATATCGCCGTTTACGTAACGCACCTGAAATCTCAACGCCCAGCCGACTCAGAACAACCAGAAACGTCTAGCACGATTATTGGGCACTGGTTATCCACCCAGCAAAGAGGCTGGGAAGCAGCGATGTTAAGAGACGCGATGCAAAAGAGGTATCGAAAAGAACCAATGCCGACAGTGTTAATGGGCGATATGAATCAACCTATTACTCCTATCAGCGTTAACAGCGCATTGGTATCCAATACTGGTGACAGCGTCACTGAATTACAACTCAAAGATGGTTGGTTATTGCAAAGTGACACCCTGAAGGATGAACGCCCAGCCACGCACTATCATTTTTCCACTGGGAATGTACTCGACTATATCTTGCTCTCACAAGAGTTTGATACCTTATCAGATATATCGGTTGCCGAGGTTGTTGACTATCAGGTGTCTAACCAACATCTGATCAACCCGATTTATGACAGAGATAAAAACGCCAGCGACCACGCATTTGTGGCGCTGACTGCTGAAGTAAAGCTTTGAGCAACCTATTTAGTTACTTAGTGACGTTTCACAATTTTACGCGGGATAAGTTCTACACCAGGCTTGTAACGCTTGGCGGAAGCGTTGAGTGCTAACTCCATTGCGCTGTCCGCGATCAACTCAAACTGTTGAGGCAAAGAGTTGATTTTCACAGGCAAGAAGTCCAGCAGTCGATTATCACCAAATGTTGCTAAACGCACCTTTCCCATCAGTTCTGGTTTTTCTAGCATTACATCCAACACACCTTCTAACAGTGTATATGACGTTGTAACAATGGCATCTGGCAATGCGTTCTCTGTTAACCACCTCTCTAAGACTTTCTTGCCTTCTTCCCGGGAGAAGTGTTGTCCATAACCCACTGTTGCCGTTTTACAACCTTGTTGAGAAGCAGATAGAAAACCGAGCTCACGCTCTTTTGAGACTTGAAGATCTTGCAATGCACCGATTAAGCCAATGGACTTTATATCCTCGGACAGTACTGACTGAGTGAGTTCAAGTGCGGCATCAAAATCTTCGCTGATGACACAACAAAAGTGCTCATCATCCATTGGACGGTCTAGCGCGATAACTGGCGTACCAGAATTTTGCAACTTAAGATAATACTCGTTTGCAGTGGGCATACCACTTGCCACAAACAACGCATCAATACGACGACTGACTAATGCTTCCGCCACCTTTTGCTCTGTATCAGGATCATCATCAGAGCAGCCAATCAAAATTTGGTACCCCGCTTTCCGAGAGTTTTGCTCTATCAGCTTTGCAAGACGCGCATAACTGGTGTTCTCTAAGTCTGGGATGATAAGCCCAAATGAGCGTGAATTACCTGCCCGCAAGGAAGACGCCGCATGATCTGGCTTATAATTGTACTCTTCTACAACGGCCATCACCTTTTTCTGAGTCTTCTCGCTGATGCGGTATTTCTGCGCTTTTCCGTTAATCACATAGCTTGCAGTTGTCTTAGAAACACCCGCTAATTTGGCTATTTCATCCAGTGTCATATTCTAAACCTTATTCTGTGCGCGCGATCATATTAATACATCAACGATCTTTCGATAAGTTGAATTATAAGCTGAACCGATTCAGTATAAAAGCTGAAAGGATTCAGCAAAACTTAAAAATTGACGTAAATCACCCGAACACGCAACAAACCAATTTGTGAGCTAGGCTATAGGACAGCGGCAAAGGCTCGTTTGTTAACGTCAGTTTTTAAAACAGTTTTTCTGAGTCTTTTAAAAAATTTACCAACAAGCTGAATCGATTTAGCTTGAAAGATAAAAGGTTTGAGGAGTGATAAGCGCTCAGAAGAAGCGGCGTTCAACTTCTCACACAGAATACATTTTTAAATTGATACCTTAAGGCTGGAGAAGCACCATGCTTAAGCTAAATAAGAACGACATTACCCTCTCGCAATCAGCGACAGATAAGTTTGAAGCAATAAAGAGTATTGCTCATAGCCTGACTGATAAAGGCCTAGTTGAACGCGGTTACGTTGAAGGCATGCTAAACCGTGAAAACCAAAACTCTACGTTTTTGGGGAACGGTATCGCCATCCCGCACGGTACAACCGACACTCGTGCAATGGTGAAAACAACGGGTGTTGCTGTGCATCACTTCCCACAAGGTGTCGACTGGGGTGATGGCAATACTGTGTTCGTCGCTATCGGTATCGCAGCTAAATCTGATGAACACCTTGGCATTCTTAAACAGCTCACCAAAGTGCTAGGCGCAGATGGCGTAGAAGAGCGTCTGCGTAATGCAAAAAATGAAGACGAAATCATCGCCCTACTGCACGGTGATGTTCAGCTTGAAGCAGACTTTGACGCTTCTTTAATTCAACTGATGTTCCCTGCGAGCGACATGCTACAGATGAGTGCTGTTGCAGGTGGTCTGTTGAAAAATACGGGATGTGCTGATAACGAGTTCGTTGCCGATCTCGTTACCAAACAACCAACTCACTTAGGTAATGGCCTGTGGTTAATTGGCAGTGACAAACATGTCACTCGCACAGGTGTGTCATTTGTCTCGACGGCAAACGACTGCGAATATGAAGGTCAAAAAGTGCGTGCACTTTTCGCGTTCGCAGCATGTAACAATGCTCACCAACCTATCCTAAAAACGCTTTCTAATATTGTGTTTAACAATGAACACGGCAAGCTTTTAGATGCATCAGTAGAACAGATTCTTGCTTTGTTCAAAGGTGAAGAAGTCACAGCTGCATCTTCAGAAGAAGGCAATACCGCTGTATTTAAAATCAAAAACTCTCACGGCCTACATGCTCGTCCGGGGGCAATGTTAGTCGCAGAAGCGAAAAAGTTTGAATCCACTATACGTGTTTCCAACCTAGACGGAGATGGAAAAGCAGTAAACGCGAAGAGCCTAATGAAAGTTATCGCGCTGGGCGTTAAGCACGGTCACCAACTTCAATTTACAGCAGAAGGCCCTGATGCGCCGCAAGCCTTGGAGTCTATCGGAAATGCAATCGCTTCTGGCCTTGGTGAAGGTTAAGGATCCGATATGACAAACAAAACAAATAAGGTTGTCACTATTACGCTCAACCCAGCATTGGATTTAACAGGTTCAGTAAATGAACTAAACGTTGGTTCCGTGAGCTTAGTACAGCAAAGCAATCTCCACGCTGCTGGTAAAGGTGTCAACGTAGCAAAAGTATTGAGCGATTTAGGCGCAGACGTCACGGTTACCGGCTTTCTCGGTAAAGATAACCCTGAGCTATTTCATCAGCTTTTCAATGACATCAACGTTAAGAATGAATTTGTGGAAGTAAAGGGTGCCACTCGTATCAACGTTAAGCTGGTTGAGGCCAATGGCAACGTCAGTGATATCAACTTCCCTGGCGTTCAAGTAGCGGCCGACGAAATTACTCGCTTTGAGGAGACACTATTTCGTCTAGCGGAGACGCATGATTACTTTGTACTTGCAGGTAGCTTACCTGGAGGCGTAACCGCCGAACAATGCGCTGCATGGATAGAAGCACTGCATCAACAAGGCAAAAAGGTGTTGTTCGACAGTAGCAAAGCCGCATTGAAGTCAGGTATTGAGGCTCACCCATGGTTGATTAAGCCCAACGATGAAGAACTTGGTGATTTTGTTGGCGAACATCTAGCAACACCTGAACAATGCCAAGCTGCAGCGCAAACACTGAGCGACAAAGGCATAGAAAACATCGTGGTTTCTATGGGACCTGACGGTGTTATGTGGCTCAACCAAGGCGAATGGCTTAGTGCAAAACCGCCTCGAATGCATGTCGTGAGCACCGTTGGCGCAGGCGATACGCTGGTCGCTGGCTTGTGTTGGGGCCACATGCAACTGATGCCTAAAAACGATTTATTGCGCTTCGCTACGGCACTTTCTGCTTTGGCAGTTAGTCAAGTTGGCGTAGGGCTAACCAGTCAGGAAGAACTGGAAAATATCAAGCGACAAACTGAAGTTAGCGCGCTTTACCCTATTACAAACTTAGAACAAAACTAAGGAACAGAAGGTTATTGTATGAATATTGCCATTATTACTGCCTGTCCAAGCGGTGTAGCAAATAGCATCCTTGCGGCAGGATTACTAGAACAAGCCGCCGCAAAATTAAACTGGAATGCCAAAATAGAATGTCAATCAAGTGTGGTTGAACCAACACTATTGACGGAAGCTGACGTTGAACAAGCAGAAGTCATTGTCATTGCGGCAAATACTAGCGTCGACACTTCTCGTTTTGTAGGAAAAAAGGTTTACCAAGCGGAAATTAACGAAATAGCAAAAGACGCAACTGCGTTTCTCCAGCAAGCGGTTGAAAACGCCACTTTACTTGAAAAAGCAACCACACTTGCAGCCCCTATCACTGCAGATACAACATCAGCAGCGAAGAAAATTGTTGCAATCACCGCTTGCCCTACTGGCGTTGCGCATACCTTTATGGCGGCAGAAGCTTTAGAAGAAGAAGGCAAGCGTCGTGGCCATCAAATCAAGGTGGAAACTCGTGGTTCAGTTGGCGCTAAAAACCAACTGACTGAGCAAGAAATTGCAGACGCCGATCTGGTGATCATTGCTGCCGATATTGAAGTGCCACTTGATCGCTTTAACGGCAAAAAGATGTACCGCACGAAAACAGGCCCAGCTCTGAAAAAAACAGCCGAAGAGATGGACAAAGCATTCGAGCAAGCCACTGTGTATCAGCATTCTGGTTCAGCTAACTCTTCATCTACCACCGAAGAGAAAAAAGGCGCTTACAAACACCTAATGACGGGTGTTTCGCACATGCTTCCTGTTGT